>JANOCF010001303.1:0-4353 GCA_031412055.1 Holophagales bacterium
GTGGCGCGGGTCGTGGGCTCGGACATCAATCCGTCCCGCAAGGGGGAGCTGCACCGGATGTTCCCGCCGGGCAACGGCTGGGACCTGGAGGTCCGGATCGTCGAGCGAGGCGACAACTCCATTCTCTTCGAGCCCGCCGACATCGTGGCCCCCTGCGCCACGGGAGGCATCCTCGGCCCGGACACCATCCCGCGCATCCAGGCGCCCATCGTCTGCGGTGCCGCCAACAACCAGCTCGAAGACCCCGAGCGGGACGACGTCCTCCTCCAGGAGCGCGGCATCGTCTACCTGCCCGACTTCCTGGTGAACCGGATGGGGATTGTGAACTGCGCGGACGAGCAGTTCGGCTACGTAGACCCCGATCCGCGCATCGAGGCCCACCTCGGAGACGAGTGGGACAACAGCGTCTACAACCTCTCGCGGGCCGTGCTCGACGAGGCCCGCCTGACCGGCCGGACGCCTGCCCGGGTTGCCCTCGACCTGGCCGAGCGCCGCTCCCGCGAGCCCCATCCGATCTGGGGACATCGGGGGCAGGAGATCATCCGCACGCTGGTCCGCAACGGCTGGGCGGGGTAGTAGAATGGCGGGGTTCGCCAGCTGACCCTCTGATGATCGACGTCCTCCCCCAGCAGAAACCGCTGCCTTACAGCGAGGAGTCCGAGCGCGCCGTGCTCGGAGGCATCCTCCTGGACCCGGCAGTTCTCCCTACGGTCTCCGGCCGGCTGAAGCCGGAAGACTTCTATGTCGAGCGCCACCAGATCCTTTATCAGGTGATGCTGGAGCTTCAGGAAGGCCAGACGCAGATCGATCTCCGGACGGTCCAGGCCAAGCTGGAGCAACAGGGCAGGTTCGACCACGCGGGCGGCATCTCCTACCTCGCAACGCTGGACCTCGACCTGCCCGACATCGGCCGGATCGACTCCTACGCCGAGATCGTCAAGGAGCGCTCGGTCCGCCGGCGGCTGATCAAGGCCTCGGGCCAGATCATCCGCGACTGCCTGGACGGCGGCCTTCCGGCTGAAGAGGCGCTGGGACGGGCCGAGCAGGCCATCCTCGGGCTGGGTGAGGATGCCATCAAGCGCGGCTTCACCGCGCTTGGCGAGGTGGTGGACATGACCTTGGAGGAGCTGGAGGAGCGCCCCGGCTCCATGCTCACAGGCGTGCCCAGCGGCTTCATCGACCTGGACCGCATCACCCACGGGCTCAACAAGGGAAACCTGATCATCATCGCGGGCCGTCCCGGCATGGGCAAGACCAGCTTCGCGCTCAACGTGGCCCAGCACGTGGCCATCCGCGAGCGCAAGACGGTGGGCGTCTACTCCCTGGAGATGAGCCAACAGGAGCTTGTCCTCCGCATCCTCTGCTCGGAGGCCGATATCGCCTTCTCCCGGATGCGCGCCGGCCATCTCGCCCAGAAGGAGTGGTCGAAGATCGTGCAGACCGTCCGCACCATCCGGGACGCGCCGCTCTACATCGACGACTCGCCGAACCCGACGCTCCTGGAGGTCTCCTCCAAGGCCCGGCGCCTGAAAGCGGAGAAGGGGCTCTCGCTGATCATCCTCGACTACCTCCAGCTCATGCAGGCAGGAGGCAAGTACGAGAACCGGAACCTGGAGATCGCGGCCATCAGCCGGGGCTTGAAGCAGCTCGCCAAGGAGCTGGAGATCCCGGTCATCGCCCTGTCCCAGCTCTCCCGCAACCCCGAGCGCCGGGGAGCGGACCATCGTCCACAGCTTTCGGACTTGCGTGAGAGCGGATGTCTGACCGGGGATACGCTCATTTCCCTGGCGGACTCTGGCGCGCGGGTGCCGATTCGGGATCTCGCAGGCAAGGCGGGCTTCTCCGTGTGGGCCCTGAACCCGGACACGCTCAAGATCGAGCAGGCGCTGGTCTCCAAGGCGTTCTCGACAGGAATCAAGCCTGTCTTCCGGCTCACGACCCGGCTCGGAAGGACTCTCCGTGCGACGGCGAACCACCCGTTCTTCACGATTGACGGCTGGAAGCGGCTGGACGAGTTGAAAGCTGGCCAGCATCTGGCCATGCCGCGCCGGGTGCCGTCAGGAACCGAGCCGACGATGAAAGATTCCGAACTGGCCCTGCTTGGACATCTCATCGGAGACGGCTGCACGCTCCCGCGCCATGTCATCCAGTACACGACTCGCGAGGAGGATCTGGCACAGACCGTTGCCGGTCTGGCCTCCGAACTGTTTGGCGGAGAGGTTGCGCCCCGGATCAACCCGGAGCGGCGTTGGTTCCAGGTCTATCTTTCGTCGACCCGGCGCCACACGCATGGTCGCAGGAGCGCCGTGTCCGAGTGGCTCGAGAGCCTGGGAACCTGGGGCTTGCGGTCCTATGAGAAGTTCATCCCGGAGAAGGTGTTCCAGCAGCCGGAGGCCTCGATTGGCCGTTTCCTGCGTCATCTCTGGTCGACGGACGGATGTATCCGGCTGGTCCGAGGCAAGAAGAGGTCCTATCCAGCCGTCTACTATGCGACGAGCAGCCGCAGGCTCGCAGAAGACGTTCAGTCCCTCCTTCTGAGGCTGGGAATCCACGCATCTCTCGAAACGTACTCGCAGGGAGCCAAGGGCCGGGACCAGCACCACGTCAAGGTCAGCGGGAAATCTTCGCTCCTCCGCTTCGCGGAGTCTGTCGGCGCGGTGGGTGCATATAAATCGGCCTCCCTGGAGGAGGTTATGGCTTTCTTCTCCGAACGGCCTGAGAACACGAATCGGGACGTGATTCCCATGGACGTCTGGGGACTCCACGTCAAACCTGCCATGCAGATCAACGGGGTGACGCACCGGCAGTTGCACGCCGATCTGGGGATGGCCTACGCCGGGATGACCGTGTTCAAGCAGAACCTCAGCCGTGAGCGCGCCATGCGGGTCGCCCTCGCGGCCGGCTCCGAGGCTCTCCGGATCCTTGCGGACAGCGACGTCTACTGGGATCAGGTCGTTTCGATCGAAGTCGACAGTGAGGAGGAGGTGTTCGACCTCACGGTTCCAGTCCCTCACAACTTCGTGGCGGGAGACCTCTTCGTCCACAACTCCATCGAGCAGGACGCAGACATGGTGGCGTTCGTCTACAGGGATGAGGTCTACACCCCGACCGACGACAACAAGGGGTTGGCCGAGCTGATCATCGCCAAGCACCGCAACGGCTCGACCGGCACGGTCGAGCTCGTCTTCCTGGGGGAGACCACCTCCTTCCGCAACCTGGACCGGCATGGCTTCGACAGCGCCCCCCCGCCCTTCTGAAGACGCTGAGGACTCCGAGCTCCCGGGAGTGGCCGAGGCCGCTCCGGGCGTCGGGGACCTCGAAGCGGCTCTCCGTCCCGCCTGGGTCGACGTCGACCTGGAGGCGCTGGAGCGCAACCTCGCCGCCATCCGCGCCAAGCTCCCGCCGGACACCCGCACCATGGCCGTGGTCAAGGCTGACGCCTACGGCCACGGCGCCGTGGGGGTGAGCCGCGCCCTGGCCGTGGCCGGGGTCGACTGGCTCGGCGTGGCCCTGCTCGAAGAGGGGGCCGAGATCCGCCGCGCGGGCATCGAGATTCCCATCCTCGTCCTGGGCACGGCCCGGCCGGCCAAGATCGCCCTCTACCGCCGCTACCGCCTGACCCCGGCCGTGTCCAGCATGTCCGAGCTGGCCCTCTGGCGCGACTGGACCGCCAGCGACACCACCCCCCAGCCGGTCCACCTCAAGGTCAACACGGGCATGGCCCGTCTCGGGGTCGCCATGGAGGAGGTGCCGCAAGCGCTGGAGATCCTGCGCCGCAGCCCGAATCTCGTCCTCGCCGGCCTGCTCTCCCACTTCGCGGACGCGGACGACCTCGCCAGCCCGCGCAACGACCTCCAGCAGGACCGCTTCGCCGAGGTGCTAGCCCTCCTCACGGAGCAGGAGCGCGGCCGCATCGAGATCCACATGGCGAACAGCGCCGCCACGCTCTACAACGCGGGGAGCCGGTATACCCTGGTGCGCCTCGGAATCGCGGTCTACGGGCTCGATCCGGCGGAGCGGCCGGGCCAGGCCCCGCACCGCCAGGCGGAGGGGCTGGAGCCGGTGATGTCGGTCAAGGCGCGGATCGTCCAGCTCCGGGAGGTTCCGGCGGGCACGCCCTTGTCATATGGTGGCCGTACGGTGACCCGGCGCCGCAGCCGCATCGCGGTCGTGCCCGTGGGGTACGCGGACGGCTACGCCTGGCGCCTGACCGGCAAGGCCGAAGCCCTGGTGCGGGGGCGGCGGGTGCCCATCGCCGGGTCGGTCACCATGGACATGACGCTTCTCGACGTCACCGACACCGGCGCCGGGCTGGGGGAAGAGGTCGTGCTGATGGGACGCCAGGGAGACGAG
>JANOCF010001304.1:0-1729 GCA_031412055.1 Holophagales bacterium
CCAGGACGGCCTGTGGGTGGGATCTCCGCACGTGCTTGCCAAACTCTTTCAGGAAAACATGAGTCTCGGGCTGGTCGTTCTGCTGGTCGCCGGGACCGTTGGCGAAGAGGTGGCGCGTGGCGTCGAGCCGGAAACCATCGACGCCGCGGGAGAGCCAAAGCGAGGCCAGCCGCTTGTACTCCTCCCGGACCGCGGGCGTGGAGAAGTTGAGGTCGGGCATGCCGCCCCAGAACACGCCGTAATAGTAGGCGCCGTTCTTCTGGTGCCACGTGCGGTTGGTACCGCCCCACGGCTGGGTCCACCCGGGATCGTCCGCGCGCCAGACGTACCAGTCGCGCTTCGGGGAGGTGGGTGACGAGGAGGACTCCGTGAACCAGGGGTGCTGGGACCTGGAGTGGTTCATCACGAAGTCCACGATCACTCGGATGCCGCGCCGGTGCGCCTCGTCGAGGAGGCGCTGGAAGTCCTCGGTAGTGCCGTACTCGTCGTCGATCCGCTCGTAGTCCACCACGTCGTAGCCGTGATAGCTGGGCGACTGGAACACGGGCATGAGCCAGAGCGCATCCACCCCGAGGTCGGTGGAGGTCTGCGGGTTGCCGTCGTTCAGGTAGTCGAGCCTGGAGATGAGCCCCTGAATGTCGCCTTTGCCGTCGCCGTTGGAGTCCTGGAAGCTGCGCACGAAGACCTCGTAGAACACCGCGCCCCGCGCCCAGTCGTGGTCCCACTGGGTCGTGTCCGGCGCAGGGGCTGGAGCGGCAGCGGTCTGCGGCGGTGGGGTGGAGGCGGTGCTGGAGCAGGCGGCGAGGAGGAGGGCGAGGATGAGCGGGTGAGGGGATCTCATGGTTCTATTCTAGTTGCGCAGTCATCTCACCCAATTTTCCACCTGCAGCCCCGGAACCCGCGCGAATTCGAGCACGTTGTTGGTGATGAGAATCAGGTTACGGGCGATGGCCTGGGCGGCGATCAGGTTGTCGAAGTCTCCGATCGGTGTCCCCCGAAGTTGGAGATGAGCCCGCACGCGGGCGCCAGCCAACGCGTCATCCTGCTCAAAGTTGAGGACAGGGATCGGCTTCAGGAAAAAGTCGAGCCGCAAGTGACTCGCGACAGGCTGCTGGCTATTCTCGGCTCCGTGACGGAGCTCGAGCACTGTCACCACGCTCACGGCAACCGCCTCCCGGCCGACCTCCTGGAGCCGTTGCAGGACCTCGGGCGGCCGGTTCTTCAAGGCGTAGATACAGATGTTGGTGTCGAGGAGGTATCTCAATCGAGGCTCTCGCGGACCTGGGGGATCTGCGGAGGACGCTCGAAGTCCTCAGGCATCCCTTCGAAGGCGCGCCAGAAGTCCTCCGGCCAATCCTGCCTCTGCACGGGCTCCAGCACGAGCCGGTCTCCCTCGCGATGGACTTCGACCTCTTCCGTCCCGGCGGGGAACCGGAACTCCTTCGGCAGTCTCACCGCCTGGCTGTTGCCGCTCCAGAAGATCTTGGCCATCGACATGGTTTGACACCTCCAGAAGAAGTATATCCGCGTATATACGCCTGTGTCATCCCTGCCGGTTCAGCTCCTGGTCGTGTAGGATAAATTTAAAGCGATAGAGGAGCCTCAATGAACGATCCTGCCCAGACTCCGACCCGCGTCGCCGCCGTGACCGGCGCTTCCCGTGGTCTGGGCGCGGCCCTCGCGCGGGTCCTCTCCCAGGAAGGCTACGCGGTCGCCCTGGGTGCCCGGG
>JANOCF010001305.1:0-10427 GCA_031412055.1 Holophagales bacterium
GCCGGCTCGGAAGCGTAGAGCTCGAACAGCTCGGCGAGCAGCGTCGAGGCGCTCCAGCCGTCGAGGATGGCATGGTGCTCGGTGATTCCGAGCTCGAAGGTTTCGTCCGTCAGGGCCTGGGCCCAGAAGCGGAGCAGCCCGGGGCGGCTCCAGTCGAACCGGAGTCGCTTTTGCGCCAGGAAGCGCGCGGCCACCGCGCGCTCGCGCTCCGCCGGGGAGCATGCCCGCAGGTCGGTAACTTCCAGCGGGATGCATGCCTTGCGGTGCACGAGTTGGAGGGGCTCGCTGAAGCGTGCCGTGTCGAAGGAGGTCCGCAGCACGGGGTGCCGGGCGGCAAGCCGCTCCACCGCGGAGGAGACGGCCGCGGGGTCGAGCGATCCCCGCAGAATGACGCTGCTGACGTTGTGGTAGGTCGCGGACCCGGCCTCCCTGACGCTGTGGAAGAGCATGCCAAGTTGGAGCAGCGACGGCGGGTAGGCGTCCTCGACATCCTCCGGGAGCCGCTCCCGGTCGAGAGAGGAGACCAGGGCGAAGGGCTCCAGGCTGAACGTCTCCTGGAGGACGGAGCCGCCGATCGCTGCGGCGAGTTCGGCCAGGGTGGGATGGCGGAAGAGCTCCTGCAACTCGAACTCGAGGCCCCGGGCCGCAGCGAGAGAGCGCACCCGGATGCTGGAAATAGAGTCCCCGCCGAGGGCGAAGAAGTTGTCGCCGATACCCACCCGGCCGATCCCCAGGACCTCCTGCCAGACCTCCGCGAGCCCGCTCTCCACAGGGTTCCTGGGCGGAGAGTAGTCCAGTTCCTCATCCCTGGCGGGCAGCGCCAGGGACAGCAGGGCCTTGCGGTCCACCTTGCCATTCTGGGTGAGCGGCAGGGTATCCAGCAGGACGAACAGGGCCGGGACCATGTAGTCGGGCAGGCGGCGGGCGAGGGAAGAGCGCAGCTCTCCTGGCGAGGGCTCCTGTCCCGGCTGGACGACCACGAAGGCGATGAGACGGCGCTCGCCCGTGGGCTCCTCGCGGGGCAGCACCACGGCCTGGCGCACGCCGGGGCACGCCTCCAGTGCGGACTGGATCTCCCCCAGCTCGATCCGGAATCCTCGGATCTTGACTTGATGGTCGATGCGGCCGAGGTACTCGACATCTCCATTGCGCAGGAACCGGCCGAGATCCCCGGATCGGTAGAGCCGCGCTCCGGGACGGCCGCTCACGGGATCCGGCACGAAGCGGGTGGCGGTCAGCTCCGGGCGGCCCAGGTAGCCCCGCGCCAGTCCCGCTCCGCCCACCACCAACTCGCCCGGCACACCGATCGGCGCCGGCTGCATCCAGGGGTCGAGCACGTAGAGGGAGAGGTCCGGGATCGGCACGCCGATGACACTGCGCCCCTCTCCGCACGCATCCTCGGTACGCACCGGCCGGTAGGTGACGTGCACGGTGGTCTCTGTGATGCCGTACATGTTGACCAGCGTCGGCTTCGCGTCGCCATGGCGGGCGAACCAGGGGGCCAGGCCAGGGAGGTCCAGCGCCTCGCCGCCGAAGATCACGAAGCGGAGGTCTGTGGGCACCTCGCCGCGTCCGCCGTGCCCTCCGCGGTCCTCGTCCACCCGTGCGAGCTGGGCGAAGGCCGAGGGGGTCTGGTTGAGCACCGTGACCCTTTCGCGGACGAGGAGGTCCAGGAACAGCTCCGGCGAGCGGCTCACCTCGTAGGGCACCACCACGACCCGCCCTCCATAGAGAAGCGCGCCCCAGACCTCCCAGACAGAGAAGTCGAAGGCGTAGGAGTGGAACAGGGTCCAGACATCCCGCCCGCCGAAGCCAAACCAGCAGTCGGTGGCGTCGAACAGGCGAACAACGTTGCCGTGGGTCACCAGCGCGCCTTTGGGACGACCCGTGGAGCCCGAGGTGTAGATCACGTAGGCCAGGCTCGACCCGGCCGCAACCGGGGACAGGTCGTCGGAGGGGAGCGACGCCGGCAGCTCGTCGAAACGGACATCGGTGCCGACGACGATCCGGACGCCGGCGTCCTCGATCATGTAGCTCAGGCGTTCCGCCGGGTAGTTGGGGTCGAGCGGCACGTAGGCGCCGCCGGCCTTGAGGATGCCGAGGATCCCGATCACCAGCTCCAGGGAGCGCTCCACGCACAGGCCCACCCGGCTGTCCGGCTCAACGCCGAGTTCGCGCAGGCGGCGGGCGAGCCGGGTGGCCCGCCGGTTCAGCTCGCCATAGCTCAGCGTCCCATCTCCGCAGGTCACGGCCGGGGCCTCGGGCGTCCGCCGGGCCTGCGCTTCGAAGCGGCCGTGCAGGGTTTCTCCAATCGGAGGCTCTGTTCCGGCTCCTCCCCATTCGTCCAGGAGCTGGCGGCGCTCGGACGGACTGAGCAGCTCGATGGCGGACAGGTGGACCGAGGGGGCCACCGTCACAGCTGCCAGAACGGCTTCGAGCTGAGTGAGGGAGCGGACCACGGTAGTCTCGTCGAACAGGTCGAGGCTGTACTCCAGGCCACCGGCGATGCGTCCGCCCTCCTCCCACTGCACCAGCGTCAGGTCGAACTTCGCGGCTCTCGACGCGAGCTCGACGCCGCGCACGGCGATTCCCGGCAGCTCCAGGGATGGAGTCGAGTTGTTCTGGAGGGTGAAGGCGACCTGAAAGACCGGCGTATAGCTCAGGCTCCTTTCGGGCGCCAGCTCCGAGACGATACGGTCAAAGGGTAGACCCTGGTGTGCCTGAGCGTCGAGCACCGCCTCGTGCACGCGGGCGAGGTGCTCGCGGAACGTGGGCTCGCCTGAGAGGTCCAAGCGGACGGCCAGGATGTTGACGAAGTAGCCGATCAGGCCCTCCGTCTCGACCTGCTGCCGGCCGGCCACGGGGGTGCCGACGCAGAGATCGTCGCGGTAGGTGTGGCGGTGGAGCAAGGTGAAGAACGCGGCCAGCAGCGCGGCGTAGAGCGTCGTCCCTTCCCTGCGGGCCAGCTCCTTGATCTCCGTGGAGAGCGGTGCGGGCAGAACGAAGGGGACGAGGCCGCCGCGCGGGGTCCGGTGGGCGGGCCGCGGACGGTCGGACGGCAGTTCTAGGACCGGATCGAGACCAGCGAGCCGCTCGCGCCAGAAGGCGAGGTGCTTTTCCAAGACCGGTCCGGCGATGGTCCGGCGCTGCCAGATCGCGAAGTCCGCGTATTGGATCGGCAGCGGAGGCAGGGTGGCCGGCCGACCCTGGGAAGCCGCGGCATAGAGGGTGCCCAGCTCGCGGGCGAAGATGCCCGTTGACCATCCGTCGCTCACGATGTGATGGAGGGTCGTGAGCAGTAGGTGCTCCTGGCCGGGCAGGCGCACGAGCACGCAACGGAAGAGCGGCCCGCGTGCCAGGTCGAACGGGCGTAGGGCTTCGGTCGCCAGCAGGCGCCGGGCCTCCGTTTCGGCGTTGTCCACGGACAGGCCGGCCAGCTCCACCCGCGGGATCAACGGCTCGGCCGGCGGATCGATCTCCTGTACCGGGCTGCCTTCGCGCAGCACGAACCGGGAGCGTAGCGACTCGTGGCGCTGGACCAGGGCGGCTAGACCCTGGCGGAGAGCGCGCTCGTCGAGGCCGCTCGTGAAGCGCAGGGGAATGGAGATGTTGTAGGCGGCGCTCCCCGGGTCGAGCTGATCGGTCAGCCAGAGTGTCTCCTGGGAGAACGAGAGCGGATACGGGCCCGAAGCGTTGCCCCGCGGCTGAATGGTCAGCACGGAGGCGGCTGCGGCCCGCTTCTTACGCAGCATGGCCTCGAGGAGCTGGCGCTTCTCCTCGGAGAGACTGGCGAGGCGTCCCGACAGCTCGGACATCAGGCCCCCGGCTCCGAGCGCAGGCACTCGAGACGCTCGTTCGCCTCGCCGTCGGAGATCAGTTCGAGTTCGTCGAGCAGGGCCGCGAGCTCTTCCTCGTCCGCGGGAGCGGCTGACCGTTCGTCGATCAGGCCAGCCAGGCCGGCGACCGTGGGGGTGCCGAAGACCTCGCGCAGCGAGATCTCGATGCCGAAGGTCTGGCGCACGCGGGCGAGGACCTGCGTGGCGAGGAGCGAGTGGCCACCGAGGTCGAAGAAGTGGTCCTCGACTCCGACCTCGTCGAGCCGGAGCAGCTCCTTCCAGATCTCCGCGAGGACCTCCTCGGTCCGGGTCCGTGGCGGAATTCTGCCGGCCTTCGCGCCGAGCCGGGCACGGTCGGGTGCGGGGAGGTTCCGCCGATCCACCTTTCCGGTGGGCGTCAGCGGCAGGGTCTCCAGGGTGACGAATGCGGCCGGCACCATGTACTCCGGGAGCCGGCCGGCCAGGAAGGCGCGCAGCCCATCCGGATCTTCCGTTCCCGTGACATAGGCGATGAGGACTCCGGGCGTGTCCTTCCGGGCAAGGACGGCGCACTCCCGCACGCCCGGGTGGCTGGCCAGGACAGACTCGATCTCGCCCAGCTCGATCCGGAAGCCGCGGATCTTCACTTGATGATCGATGCGCCCGAGGAATTCGACGTTGCCGTCCGGCAGGAGCCGCGCCAGATCGCCGGTGCGGTAGAGCCTTCCGCCGGGCTCGTCGCCGAACGGAGCGGGCACGAACGCCGCCGCAGTCAGGTCGGGCCGGCCCATGTAGCCGCGGGCCAGCCCGGCGCCGCCGAGGAGCAGCTCGCCGGGCACGCCGGGAGGCTGGAGGCGCAGACCGCGGTCCACGACGCGTAGGCGCAGGTTCGCGATGGGGCGGCCGATGGGCGAGATCGGTCGCTTCGAGTTCGGGTCGCACTGCCAGACGCTGACGCTGACCGACGCTTCGGTCGGGCCGTACCGGTTGTACATCCGGACGCCGGGCAGGCGGGCTTGGACGCGCCGGATCAGGTCCGGAGGCAGGGCTTCGCCTCCCACCATGAGCAGGCGCACCGAGGAGAGGTCGGACACCCCCGGCGTTTCCAGGAACGCCTGCAGCATCGACGGCACGAAGTGGACCGCCGTGATCCTCTCGCGGGCGATCAGGTCGACCAGATAGACGGGGTCCCGGTGCCCCTCCGGGCAGGCGATCACCAGGCAAGCCCCGGCCGTGAGCGGCCAGAAGAGCTCCCAGACCGAGACATCGAAGCCGATCGGTGTCTTGTGCAGGAACCGATCCTCGGGAGTCAGGCGGAAGGCCTCCTGCTCCCAGAGAAGACGGTTGACGATCCCGCGATGCGGAACCATCACCCCCTTGGGCACGCCCGTGGAGCCGGAGGTGAACAGGACATAGGCCAGATGGCTCCCGTCCACCGGAACGGCCGGCGCCGTGTCGGGCCAGCCCTCGGTCGCGTTCCAGCTTTCGTCGAGCAAAACCGCCTGCTCGCCACCGCTGGGGAGCAGGTGTGTAAAACGGCCCTGGGCGAGCACTACCCGCGCGCCGGAGCTTTCGATCGCCACGGCCAGGCGCTCGGCCGGATAGGAAGGGTCGAGCGCAACCCAGGCGGCCCCGGCCTTGAGCACGGCGAGGATGCCCACGATCAGCTCCGGCGAGCGCTCCAGCATCACGCCCACGCGGCTCTCCGGTCCGACTTCCAGGTCGATCAGGCGGTTGGCCAGGCGGTTGGCCTGGTGGTCCAGCTCGCGGTAGGTCAGCTCGCGCCCCTCGAACGAGACGGCTGCGGCGTCCGGCGTGCGCTCCGCCTGCCGGGCTACCAGCTCGTGGAGGGAGGGGTTGCCGGAGAGATCTCGTGACGTGTCGTTCCACTCCGCGAGCGCCTGGTGGCGCTCCGCGGGAAGGAAGAGGGGCAGCTCGGACACCAGGGTCTCGGGGTCGGCGGCGGCCGCCTCCAGCAGGGCCGTGTACCGCGCCCATAGCCGCGCCACCGTGGTGCCATCGAGCAGGTCGGTGGCATAGCGGAGGGCACCGACGAGTCCCCGGTCTTCTCGCTCCCAGAAGCTGAGGGAGAGGTCGAACTTCGTGAGCCCGCTGTCCACGGCGAGTGGAGTCAGGGCGAGGCCCGGCACGGACAGGGCAGGCCCGGTTGGAGCGTTCTGGAGCGTGAGCAGGACCTGGAACAGCGGGGAGTGGGCCAAGTCGCGCTCGGGCACGAGCTCCTCGACGAGGCGCTCAAACGGCACGTCCTGATGAGTGTAGCCGTCGAGCGAGGCTTGGCGAACTCGCGCCAGCAGCTCCGAAAAGACCGGCGCGCCCGACAGGTCGGCGCGCATCACCAGGGTATTGACGAAGCAACCGATGAGCCCCTCGGTCTCCCGCCGGTTGCGTCCGGCAATCGGGGTGCCGAGGAGCACGTCCTGCTGTCCGGCGTGGCGCCCCAGGAGGGCCGCCCAGGACGCCAGCAGGACCATGAAGGGTGTCGCGCCCTGTCGCCGGCAGAGCCCCTGCACCGCCTCGGAGAGCGCGGTCGGCAGGCTCACCGGGAGGGCCGCGCCGCGGAAGCTCTGCGCCGCCGGCCGCGGGCGGTCCGCGGGCAGCTCCAGCAGCCGCGGAGCCCCGGCGAGCTGCCCGCGCCAGTAGGACATCTGGGCCTCCAGGACCTCCCCGCTCAACCAGTCGCGCTGCCAGTAAGCGAAGTCGGCGTACTGCACCGGGAGCTGCGGCAGCACAGGGGGCCGGCGCGCGAAGGCGGCTTCGTGCAGGACCGCGATCTCGCGCAGCAGCACGCCCATGGACCAGCCGTCGCTGACGATGTGGTGCAGGGTGACCAGAAGGAGGTGATTGCCGTCGCCTAGCCGCACCAGAGTCAGGCGCAGCAGCGGCCCGCTCTCCAGGTCGAACGGCCGCCTGGCTTCGTCGCGGGCGAGGGCGCGCGCTTCGCGATCAGGGTCCGGGATACCCGAAAGGTCGACCACCGGCAGCACGGGCCGCAACTCCGGTTGGACGACCTGCACCGGCCGGCCGTCGCGGGAGACGAACGTCGTGCGCAGCACCTCGTGGCGGCGCGCAACCTCGCCGAAGATCCATACCAACTCCTCCGGAGAGACATTGCCGGTCAGGCGCACGGCCGAAGGGATGTTGTAGGCCGGGTTGCCGGGCTCGAGCTGGTCCAGGAACCAGAGCCTCTGCTGCGCGAAGGAGAGGGGCAGCTCGCCGTCTCTGGGCACCGGGACGATGGGCGGGGCGAGCTTGCCTTCCCGACCCTCCCGGACCGCCCGCGCCAGCTCCGCGATGGTCGGCGCCTCGAAGAGCCGGCGCAGCGGCAGCTCGACCCCAACCATGCCGCGAATGCGAGACGCCACCTGGGTGGCCAGCAGGGAGTGCCCGCCGAGATCGAAGAAGTCCTCGTGAACCCCGACGCGATCCAGCCCCAGGACCTCGGCCCAGACGCCGGCCAGGAGCTCTTCCATAGGGTCCATGGCAGTGGCAGCCGCGGTACCCTCCGGCTCCGCGGAGCGAGCTCTTTCCGGGGCGGGCAGCGCGCCCCGGTCCAGCTTGCCGTTGGACGTAACCGGCAGCGCTTCCAGCGTCACGTAGGCCGGCGGCACCATGTAGGCCGGCAGCGTCTCTCCCAGGAAGGCGCGCAGCACGTGCACTTCCGGCGACGTCTGTCCCCGCGGTACCACGTATGCGACGAGCATCCGGTCGCCGGCCCGGTCTTCGCGGACGGTGACCACGGCCTCCCGCACCTCGGGGTGCCGGAGCAGGGAGATCTCGATCTCCCCGAGCTCGATGCGGTAGCCCCGCACCTTGACCTGATGGTCCACGCGACCCAGGAACTCCAGGTTGCCGTCCGCGAAGAAGCGGGCCCGGTCGCCGGTCCGGTAGAGGCGCTCTCCGGGCTCCAAAGCGAAGGGGTTCGGCACGAACTGCGTCGCGGTGAGAGCGGGCTGGCCGGCATAGCCCACGCACAGGCACCGGCCGCCGATGTAGAGGTCGCCCGGCACCCCGATGGGGCAGGGGAGCATGCAATCGTCCAGGACGTGGTAGCGCGCCTTGGTGATGGGCCGGCCGTACGGGATGCTGGGCCATCTCGGATCCACCTCGCCCACGGGGAAGCAGTTGGACCACACCGTGGCCTCGGTGGCACCGCCCAGGGCCATGACCCGCGCCCGTGGGAAGGATGCCCGGACCTGGTCAGGCAGGGAAACCGGAATCCAGTCGCCCGACAGCATCACGAGGCGGAGCGGACGGTCCTCGGCCTGCGGGAACAGCGGTGCGAGCTGCTGCAGGGCGGCCGGCGCCGAGTCCCAGATTGTGATCGGCTCCTGGCGCAGCAGCCGCACCAGCTCCTGAGGGTCGCGCAGCGCCTCCTCGGGAGCGACATGCACGGTCCCGCCCGCGGCGAGCATGCCGAAGATGTCGTAGACCGACAGGTCAAAGCAGAGCGAGGTCACGAACAGAAGCTGGTCCCCCGGCCGGACGCCGAAGGTCTCGTTGATCCAACCGATCAGGTTCGTCGCGGGCGCGTGCTGCACCGCGATGCCCTTGGGAGTGCCGGTCGAGCCCGAGGTGTGGATCACGTAGGCGATGTCCTGGGGCGAGGCTATGGGGGCCGGCCGCGCCGCCGAGGTCTTGGCCGCGTGCCAGCCGGTCCACAGCCGCTTGCGGCGTTGCGGGACTTCGGTCCCCGGGCGGAGCAGCACGTCGTAGCGGTAGCCCAGCTCGTTGGCGAAGCCCTCCGCGCGGTGCAGGACCTCTACGTCTCCCGCCAGGTCCCGGAAGTGGTCCTCGTCGACCCGCAGGCGCGCGTCGTTGCGAGGAAGCTCGCCCTGGCGCCGGGCGTCCATCACGTCGGCGATGAGGAGAGCTCCGCCCGGCGCGAGCAGCCGCATGGCGCTGGCGATCACCGTCTCCTGGTAGCGGGGACCGGGGAAGAACTGCACAGTGCTCGCCATGACTACCAAGTCGAGGGAACCCTCGGGGAAGAGGGCGCCGATCTCGTGGGCGAAGGCGACCGGCAGCTCCACGTTTCCGATCCCCTTGGCGCGGACGTGCTCACGGTTGCGCTCCTGGCTCAGCTCCGACGGGTCGACGCCGACGCAGCGTTCCACGCGTCGGGCCATCTCCCAAAGGATGAGACCGGCGCCGCAGCCCAGCTCCAGCACCCGGGCGTCCGGCCGTAGCCAGGGCCCGGCGAGGGATAACACCCGGTCGCGGTACTCGTCCACCTCGGACTCGCTGAAAGGCAGGCCGGTGAGGCTGCTGACGAAGCCGCCCGCCGTGACCCGGTCGGTCGCCCGCTCGGCCACGAGATCCCAGAGCGAGCGCACGCCGGAGACGTCCACGGCTTCGGGCTCCGGCTCGGGGGCTTCGATGTCGAGACAGAGGCCGTCGGAGAGGCGGGGCAGCCGCCAGCGGATCTCTTCCCACCCCGGGAGGGTGGCGCGGCTCGTCACCAGGACCGGGGCCTCGGTTCGCGCCAGGATGGTCTCCACCCGGTCGGTGGGCCAGGCGGCGTCCAAGGGCACGTAGGTGCCTCCCGCCTTGAGCACGCCCAGTACCGTGGCCAGCATGTTGAGCGAGCGCTCCATCCAGACTCCGACCGGCGTGCCGCGCTCCACGCCCATTCGGCCCAGGAGAGATGCCACCCGATTCGCACGCGCCTCCAGTTCGGCATAGCCCCACCCGGTCCCCCGACATACCGCGGCGAGAGCGTCCGGCCGGGTGTCGGCTTGCTCCTCGAAAAGCTGGTGCATCAGGGTGCCTTCGTGGAACCCGCCCGCGGTGTCGTTCCACTCCAGCAGGACCTGGTGCCGCTCCTCCGTGGTCAGAGGCGAGAGGTCGGACAGAGGCTCCTCGGGCCGGGCGGTGAGCTCGTCCAGGAAGGCGGCGAGCTGGCGCGTCAGGCGAACGGCCGTGGACTCGTCGTACAGGTCCGTGGCGTACTGGATGGACCCGGCAAAGCGGCCCTCGGAGATCGAGGACCCCTGGGCGAGAATGATGGCCAGGTCGAACTTGGCCACCTGAGCCAGGGGGGCCTCGGGCACCAAGCGCACGCCCTCCAGGTCGGATTGGGGAATCTCCATGTTCTGAACGTTCAGCGCGACCTGCGCCAGCGGCGACCGCGACAGGTCGCGCTCCGGCTGCACCTCGTCCACCAGCTTCTCGAACGGGAGGTCCTGGTGGGTGTAGGCGCCCAGGCTCGCTTCCCGAACTTGCTGCAGGAGATCCAGGAAGACCTCGGCGCGTCCCAGGTCGGCCCGCAGCACCAGGGTGTTGACGAAAAAGCCGATCAGCCCCTCGGTCTCGACACGGTTGCGGCCGGCGATGGGGGAGGCCAGGTTCAGGTCCTTCTGCCCGGAGAGCCGGGAGAGCAGCGCGAACAGGCCTGCCGCCAGGATCATGAAGGGGGTCGCCCCTTCGCGCCGCCCGAGCTCGGCGATGCGAAGCACCAGCTCCGGGTCCAGGGCAAAGCGGCGTTCGCCGCCGCGCAGGCTCAGCACCGCCGGCCGCGGCCGGTCGGTCGGCAGCTCCAGCACGCCCGAGGAGCCGCCCAGCCTCTCGCGCCAGTACGCAATCTGGCGCTTC
>JANOCF010001306.1:0-4835 GCA_031412055.1 Holophagales bacterium
TCGACCAACCCCGATGCATTTACTTCGACGAATTCGGAGGGGTTTGGCGAGAACCAGGGCGTGGGACAGCAGGCGAAAGAACAGGTTCGCCATCTTGCCGAGGATGCCAAGCGGCAGGCCTCGCAGGCGGCCGGCCAGGCGGGAGACTTCGTCTCCAGCATGGTGACCCGTCAGAAGGACCAGGCGGCCGACCGTCTGGGCGGCGTTGCCAACACCCTTCGCGACGTGGGCACCCGCCTGCAGGAAGAGACGGACGCCGGTCCCATCGGCGAGTACGCCTCGAAGGCCGCCGAGCAGATCGACCGTCTTTCGAGCTACCTGCGCGACCGTGACCTGAACACCTTCTTCCGCGACTCCGAGACCTTCGCCCGCCGCCATCCGGACGTCTTCCTGGGCGGCACGTTCCTGGCGGGGCTTCTCCTGGCGCGGTTCCTCAAGAGCTCGTCGGACCGCAGCAACTTCGACGGGTACGAGGGCGGCGCGTACGCCTCGCTCGGCGAGGACTATCGCTACGAGGACCGGCGCTACGGCCGGACCGGTTTCGATGGGGACGACTCCAACGCTTACGCTTCCTATCCCGGCGAGCGGTACGGCCGGGGCAACGATTACCAGGGTCCGCAGGAGCCGTTCCGCACGCGGGAGAAAGAGGGCCCTTATGGCGAGGCAGAGGGCTTCAAGGTCCCTGACACTCCGGGAGGTGCCTGAACATGCAGCCGCTACGAGATGACCGCTCCCTTGGCCAGATCCTGAGGGACCTGCGCGACGAGACCAGCACTCTCCTCCGCCAGGAGGTCGACCTCGCGAAGACCGAGATCTCGGAGAAGGCCGCAACGGTCGGCTCCAACCTCGGCTCGGTGGCGATCGGAGGCGCGGTGGCGTTTGCCGGGGCTCTGACGCTGCTTGCGGCGCTCACCCTCGGCCTGATCTCCCTGATGTCCGAGTTCATGTCCCGTGACGTAGCCATGTGGCTGGCGCCGCTGCTCGTGGGCCTGGTCCTTGCCGCGGTCGGGTACAGCCTCATCAAGAAGGCCCTCGAAGCCCTCAAGCAGGAAGGCATAGCTCCCAAGAAAACGACTCAGAGCTTGAAGGAGAACAAGGAATGGCTAACCTCGAAGATGAAGTGACGGGCCGACCGGGCTCGTTCAATCACGATACGACCGACAACGGGCCCGACTCGCGGCAGATCCGGAACGAGATCGAAGAGACGCGCCGCGAGATGGACCGCAACCTCGATGCCCTGGAGTCGCGGCTGACCCCCTCGCAGCTCGCCATGGAGGCCTGGGGCCTCTTCCGCGGCGGCTCCACGGCCGGCGCCAGCCGCCTGTTGAAGATCGCCAAGCAGCATCCCGGCCCGGCTGCCGTCATCGGCGTCGGCCTCGCCTGGATGCTGAGCGAGAACTCGAAGAGCGGCCAGCAGCGCCGCGAGTACGCGTACCGTCCGGGCTATACCGGCGCCTACGGCTACGGTCCCGAGGCGCGGTTCGGCAACGACTATGACAACGAGTACAAGGGCGAGGGCCGGTTCAGCTCGGCCATGCACTCCGCCCGGGACACGATGTCCGGAGCTGCCGGTACGGCCAGGCACGCGGTGACGGGTGCGGCTTCGACCACCAGGGACGCGGTCACCGATGCGGCCCATACCGCCAAGGATGCCGTGACCGGGGCGGCTCATACCGCTGCGGATGCGGTCTCTGACGCCAAGGACCGGTTGGTGGACGCCACCGGCGCGGCCAGCCAGCGGGCTCGCTACCAGGCGCGCCAGGCGCGGGTCGGCTTCTGGGAGACCATGGAAGAGAATCCTCTGGCCATGGGCGCTGCGGCGCTCGCGATCGGCGTCGTTGCGGGTCTCATGATCCCGTCCACCCAAAAGGAAGACGAGATGATGGGCGAGACCCGCGACCGTCTGGTGGACCGCGCCCGCGAGGTGGGCGAGGAGGCCCTGGAAAAGGGCAAGCACGTCGCCACGGCGGCGGTCGAGACCCTCAAGGAAGAGGCCGAGCGTCAGGACCTGACGCCCGAGAAGCTCGCCGAGAAGGTTCGCAACGTGGCCGTGGAAGCCACGAACAAGGTCAAGGAAGAGGGCAAGAAAGAGGTCTCGGACCTCAAGCAGACCGTCACGGGTTCCACCGGGCAGACCGGTGGCACGCCCGGACAGGGCGGTACGGGCGGCACGGGAGCTTCCGGAGCGGGCAGCACGACGCCCACGACGGGCGGCAACGTGACCACCTCCTCGGTGACCGGCGAGGGTGCGACGAGCAACACCGGAGACAGGCAGCCCGAGCTTTCCCGGAAGTAGTTGCGGTAATCGCGGCCAGGCTCGTGGCGAGGCCAGGAACGAGGGCGCTTTTTCAGGCCCTCACCTGGCCTTTCACTTTGTAGAATGCCCCCACCATGGCACTGAAGACGATCCCTCTTCCCGTACAGCCTGTCGAGCCCGGTCCCGGCCAGGAGTCCGTCTGGGGCTACCCGCGTCCTCCCAAGGTGGAGGACTCCAACCGCCACATCCAGGTGTGGCTCAACGGCGTGCTCGTCGCCGAGACGCGCCGGGCCAGGCGTGTCCTGGAGACCAGCCATCCGCCCACGTGGTACATCCCGCCCGAGGATGTGCGCCTGGAGCACTTCAAGGAGAACGACGAGGGGAGCTGGTGCGAGTGGAAGGGGCTGACCCACTACTACGACGTCGAGGTGAACGGCGTCAGTGTCCCCTCCGCGGCCTGGTTCTACGAGCAGCCCACGAGGATGTTCGACGACCTGAAGGGCTACGTCGCCTTCTACCCCCACCTGATGGAAGCCTGCTACGTCGACGGCGAGCGCGTGACCGCCCAGCCCGGCGGTTTCTATGGCGGCTGGATTACGAGCGATGTGGTCGGACCGTTCAAGGGAGGTCCCGGCACGGAGATCTGGTGACGCGCAGCCGCCGGGGATGACCTCATTTCCCGCGGTGGCGGCGCGCAACGTCAGGAAACGGCCCCGTCCCCTGACGTTTTGACGCGCAACGCCAGGGGACGGCCCCATTTCCTGAGATTTTGGCTCGCCACGCGGCGTTGCGTCTCCCCACGCAAGGAAATGACCCTCTCCCCGCGCATTGCGTCTCTCCGACACGTTGGGGAGTCTCTCCCCAACGTGTACGAAGGTCCCCTCACTAGGAACGCCGGCGTCCCGCCGGCTCTGCTTACCAAATCAAGGAAGGCCGGCGAGGACGCTGGCGCTCCCAGTGAACGGCTGAACCCTGGACTTTTCAGATCAGCGCCAGCCCCTGGTTCGGCTCGCCCTCGGCGAATCGCGAGGCGCGCAGGGGCCGGGCGTCCAGGCAGCGCGTTTCGCCGTCCAGGATCATCTCGGCCACGATCTGTCCCAGCGCGGGGGAGTGCATGACTCCATGACCCGACGAGCCGTTCATCAGGAACAGGTTGGCGAGCCCCGGCGCCGGACCCACGATGCAGTGGGAGTCGGGCGACATCTCGTAGAGCCCCGCCCAGCAGCCCGGCAGGTCGATCTCGGCCTGCTTCAGGCAAGGCATCCGGTAGTGCGCCCGCTCCACGACTCCAGGCAGCCAGGAGGCGTCGAAGGTGGTGTCGAACGGATCGGAGGAGGGAAGGTCCGCCGACCGGAGGAGGAGCACACGGCCGTCCCGCACGCGGAGATGGAAGCCGTCCTCCAGGAAGATGGTCATCGGCATGTCCTCCGGAAGGCCCGGGAACGGCTGCGTCAGCGCCACCTGCCGGCGGGCCGGCTCGACCGGAATCTCGATGCCCAGCGTGTTCGCCCACGCGCCCGCCGCGTTGACCACGGATCCTGCCGCGATCGGCCCGCGGGAGGTCTCGACTCCGGTGATTCGGTCGTCCTCGCGGGTCAGGCCGGTGACCTCGACGCCGTACTCGAAGGTAACTCCGAGCCTCTTCGCCGCGCCGGTGTAGCCGTTGAGGATGGAGAGCGGCCGGATGAAGCCGTCCGTCGATCCGAAGGTGCCGCCGGGGATGCCCTCCAGGTTGGCGGCGGGGTTGAGCCGCCGGATGTCCTCCGGGCCGACGCGCTCGACTCCGGGCACGCCCAGACCCTCCAGGAAGGAGTGCAGCCAGTCCAGCGCCGCGAGCTGCTCCTCGTCGCCTGCCAGGAGCAGGTATCCCCGGGGACGGTAGCCGGAGTCCGCGCCGATCTCTTCGGGGAAGCGGAGCAGCTTCTCCCTCGCGAGCAGGGACAGGCGGACGTTGACCTCCGTAGAGAACTGCGAGCGGAAGCCGCCGGTCGCCATGCCCGTGCTGCCGCGGCCGGGATCGGGGTAGCGGTCCAGAACGAGGACGTCGCGGCATCCTCGGGAAGCGAGATGCCACGCGGCGCTCGCGCCCATGACCCCGCCGCCGATGATCACCACCTCGGCGGTCTTCATGCGCCTTTCGCCAGCCGGATCCCCGTGAACTGGAAGCGGGCGTCCGCCGGCCAGAAGTTGCGGTAGCTGGCGCGGATGTGGTTGGCCGGAGTGGCGCACGAGCCGCCCCGCAGCACTCGCTGGTTGTCCATGAACTTCCCGTTGTACTCCATCAGGGCGCCTTCGAACGGCTTGTAGCCGGGGTAGGGCTCGTAATGGCTGGTCGTCCACTCCCAGACGTCGCCGCCCATCTGGAGGAGAGAGCCCTTGCCACTTGATACAGCCCGGGGATGGAGCGCGCCGCTGTCGAGGAAGTTGCCTTCACCGTCCGGGAAGCCCGCCGTTCGGGCCGCGTGCTCCCACTCGCGCTCCGTGGGCAGGCGGGCGCCTTTCCAGCGGGCGTAGGCGTCCGCCTCGTAAAAGCTCACGTGGCAGACCGGCTCGTCCGGATCGACGTCGCGGTTTCCCG
>JANOCF010001307.1:0-2168 GCA_031412055.1 Holophagales bacterium
TCGGTGGGACCGTAGCCATTGATCAGCGTGATCCCGGGGACCTCACGCAGGACCCGGTCGACATGGGGCGGCGAGAGCACGTCGCCGCCTGCCAGGAGCTGCCGGAGACCGCGGAAGCTTTCCACCTGGGTCTCCACCATCTGGTGGAACAGCCCCGCCGTGAGCCAGAGCGTCGTGATCCCCTCCCGCGCCAGGAACGCTCCCAGCTCCTCCAGGCTGGGGGTGCCGGCCGGGAAGACCACCAGGGTTCCACCGTTGAGCAGCGCACCCCAGATCTCCAGCGTCGAGGCGTCGAACGACAGCGGAGCCAGTTGCAGGAACACCTGGTCCGCGCCGAGCTCCGCGTACCAGGTCTCTTTCACCAGCCGCACCACGTTGCGGTGCGTGACCGCCACCCCCTTGGGCCGCCCGGTTGAACCCGAGGTGTACATCACGTAAGCAAGGTTTTCCGGATAAACGGCAGCCGGCAATGACTGGAGCGGGTGGAGCGGGCCTTCCTCTTCCAGCAGCACGACGCGCGCCCCGCTCTCCGGCAGCCGGTCCAGAAGCTCACGCCGGGTCAGCAGCACCGGGGCCGCCGAGTCCGCTAACATGACCGCCAGGCGCTCGGCCGGGTACGAAGGATCGAGCGGCGCGTACGCTCCGCCTGCCCGGAGAATCGCCAGGATGGCCACGATCGCTTCGGGCGACCGCTCCAGGCAGAGCGCCACCAGCGTGTCCGGTCCGACGCCCTCGGCCCGCAGCCGAGCCGCCAGCGCCTTCGCCCGGTCCCGCAGCTCCTCGTAGGTGATCTCTCCGTCCGCGGACCGCAGCGCCACAACCCGGGGGCGAAGCCGCGCCTGCTCCTCGAACAGCTCGTAGAGGGTGGCTTCCCGCGGGTACCCCGTCCGCGTGTCGTTCCACTCGGCCCGGAGCTGGTGCTGCTCGGCTCCGCTCAGCAGGGACAGCTCGCAAATCCGCCGGTCCGGCTCCGCCACGGCGCTCGCGAGCAGCGACAGGAAGTGAGAGGTCAGACGCTGCGCGGTCGTGGGATCGAACAGATCCGACGAGTACTCCAGGAAGCCGGAAAAGCCGTCCTCCCTGCCCGACAGGGCCAGGAAGAGGTCGAAGGGCGCCGTCCCGACGTGGAGCTCTTCGAAGCTCATTTCAAGCCCTGGCGACGAAAAGGTTTCCAGAGGATCCTGGATGGCGAGCACGACCTGGACGAGCGGGTTGTACCCCAGGCTCCGCCCGACCCGCAGCTCCTCCACCAGCCTCTCGAACGGCAGGTCCTGGTGGCTGTACGCGCCCAGCGCCGCCGCCCTGGCCTGCCGCAGCAAGTCCGCCAGCGTGCTCTCTTCCCCGACCCTCCCGCGCAGGGCGAGCGTGTTGACGAAGAAACCGATCAGGTTTTCCGTCTCGCGCCGGCGCCGGTTCGCGATGGGCGCTCCGACGAGGAAGTCCCGCTGCGCCGTCAACCGATGGATCAGCGCCTGGAACGCCGCGAGCAGCGTCATGAAGAGCGTGGCGCCGGTCTGCCGATACAGGGTGCGGATCGCATCCGAAAGGTCCGAGGGAACGCTCAGATTCCGTCGCGCGCCGCTGAAGGTCTGGGTGCTTTGCCGGGGGCGGTCGACCGGTAGATCGAGGAGAACCGGAGCACCCTCCAGCGCCTCCTTCCACCAGGAGACCTGCTCTTCCAGGACCTCTCCGCGGAGCCACTCGCGCTGCCAGACCGCAAAGTCGGCGTACTGGACCGGCAGCTCCGCAAGCGGCTCGCCTTGATAGAGCGCCGCCAGCTCCCGCGCGAGGATCTCGACGGACCAGCCGTCGCTCGCGATGTGGTGCATGTTCAGGAGCAGCAGATGGTCGTCGTCTTCGAGGCGGAACAGCTCGGCCCGCAGGAGGAGATCCCGGGTCAGATCGAAAGGCTGCCGTGCCCTCTCCACTAGTGAATCTGACGGATCGTTCAACGGCAGAGGGATCGGCCGGGAAGGTTGGACGACCTGCCGCGCTCCCGATTCACCAGGCACGATGACCGTCCGCAGGATCTCGTGACGCTCGACAATCTGGGTCAGCGCACGCGCCAGGGCATCCCGGTCCAGCTCTCCGCGGAGCCGCACCACGTACGGCATGTTGTACACGGCCGGATTGGGGATCAGGCGATCCAGGAACCAGAGCCGCTCCTG
>JANOCF010001308.1:0-4584 GCA_031412055.1 Holophagales bacterium
TCATCAGAATCGGCCGCAACCGGTCCTTGTTGGCCAGGCGGATCGCCTCGGGCCTGGAAAGGCCCTGCGCCCGCAAGGCCAGGGTGTGGTCGATCTGCAGGATGCTGTTTTTCTTCACGATGCCGAACAGCACCAGGATGCCCAGCATGGAGAAGATGTTGACCGACTGGTTGAGCACTACCAGCGAGAGCAACGCGAACGGCACCGTCATGGGCAGTGCGAGCAGGATCGTCACCGGGTGGATCCAGCTTTCGAACTGCGCCGCCAGGATCAGGTACATGAACACGATCGACAGCAGGAAGGCGATCATGAAGTTCTGCATCGCCCGGCCCTGCTCGCGCGACCGTCCGGTGAAGCCGAAGGAGTAGGAGGCCGGCATCTTCAGATTGTTGGCCTCCTGCGTGAGGGCGTCGAGCACCGTCTGAGACGAGAAGCCCGGCAGCATGTTGGCGTAGAGCATGACCTGCCGGCGCCGCGCGATGCGGTTGACCAGCGACGGGCTCTCGCCGGCCTCCAGGGTCACGACGTCGCGCAGGGCCACCTTGCCGCTGGTCGTCGACGGGACCTGAGCCTGCTCGATGCCCTGGATGTCGCGCCGGTCGCTCTCCTCGGCGCGCACGTGGACCTCGTACTGCTCGCCCCCTTCCATGTAGCTGGTCACCTCCTGGCCGCCCACGAGGACGTTCAGGGTGGAGGCGATGTCCTGGACGTTGACACCCAGGTCCGCGGCCTTGGCTCGGTCGATCCGCACGCCGAGCTCGGGCTTGCCCACGATCAGGTTGGTGTCGGGGTCGACCACGCCGGGCATGGAGCGCAGCTTGGCCATGAGCGTCTGCGAGTACCCGTTGAGCTGGTCGAGGTCGGGGCCGCCGATGTAGAACATGATCTCGGCGTTGATGCCGCCTCCGAAAACGTTGACCGGCGAGATCGTGTTGCGCAGGTTGAGCGCCGCATACTGCGGCAGGACGTCCTTGCGGATGCGGTCCATGATCTCGAACTGGTCGAGCTCGCGCTCCTTCACCCCGGACAGGCCGACATAGATCACGGCCAGGTTCTTGGTCCGCTGCTGATCGTCTCCGATCGTGAGCAGCGTCCGGTCGACGCCCGGGATCTGCCGGATCCGGGATGCTATCGAGTTTCCGATCTTCTCGGTGGTGCCGAGGCTGGCCCCTTCCGGCACGCGCACCTGCACCTCGAACTGCGACTCGTCGTCCTGCGGCAGGAACGTCTTGTCCACCATGATAAAGAGCGGGACGATCGAGGCGAACACCGCCAACATGACCACGACGACGACCCAGCGGTGGCTCATGGCCCGGTCGAGGAGCCAGAGGTAGGCCCGCTCGACGCCCTTGTATCCGGTCTCCAGCGAGCTCAGGCTCCGGCGGAACCAGCGGGCGATGAAGAACCCGCCCCGGGCTTCCCTCTCCTCGGCGTGCGCGCGCAGCCAGCGCGAGGACATCATGGGAGTGAGAGTGAAGCTCACCAGCAGCGACACGGCAATGGCCGCGGCCATGGTGATGCCGAAGGAGTTCATGAAGCGGCCGACGATGCCGCCCATGAAAGCCACCGGCAGGAACACCGCGATCAGCGACAGGGTGGTGGCGAGCACCGCGAGGGCGATCTCCGAGGTGCCCTGGAGAGCGGCCTCCCGCGGGGTCAGCTTCTTCTCTTCGAGGAGCCGGAAGATGTTCTCCAGCACCACGACCGCGTCGTCGATCACGATTCCCACCACCAGCGCCAGGGCGAGCAGGGTGATGACGTTCAGAGTGAAGCCCATATAGGCCATCACCGCGAAGGTGGCGATCAGCGAGGCGGGGATAGCCACGGCCGAGATGATCGTCGGGCGGAACTGGCGCAGGAACGCGAGCACGATCAGGGAGGCGAGGAGCGCGCCGACCACGAGGTGCTCCTGCACCGCGGCCACGGCCGACTCGATGTACTCCGACTGGTCGCGGACGATGATCATGTTCCAGCCCGCGGGGAGTTGGGAGCGGAGCTGCTCGACGCGGTCCTTGACCCGGTCGATGACATCGATGGTGTTGGTGCCCGACTGCTTGCGCACCTGGAGCACTACCGCGGGCTTGCCGTCCACGCGGGCGATGGTCTCCGGCTCGGCCACACTGTCCTCGACCCGCGCCACGTCCCGGACCTTGACCGGGTAGCCGTCGCGCGAAGCGATGGCGATCTCGCCGAACTCGGCCGGGGTGGCAACGCGGCCGTAGGTGCGCAAGGTCAGGTCGCGCAGACCCTGCTCGACCTGGCCGCCCGGGATTTGGACGTTCTGCGACTGGAGCGCCCGCACCAGGTCGGAGACGGTCAGACCCATGGCGGAGAGGCGCGCGGTGTCCGCCACGACGTTGAGCTGCCGCGGCTGGCCGCCGATGATGCGCACCTGGCCGACACCGAAGGTCGACTCGACCTGGCGCTTCAGCACCTTGTCCGCGAACTCGGTGATCTCGCGGGGCGGGGCCGTGCCGGAGAGGGCGATGGAGAGGACCGGCGACGCGTCGGCGTCGATCTTTTCGATGATCGGCGGATCGGCCGAGCGCGGCAGCTCCGCGAGGACCGAGCTGACCTTGTCGCGCACCTCCTGCGCGGCCACGTCGCCGTCCTTCTCCAGCTCAAACTGGATCTGGACGATCGAGATACCTTCGGACGAGGTGGAGACGAGCTGGTCGATGCCGCTGATGGTATTGACCGCCTCCTCGATCTTGTCCGTGACCTCGGTCTCCATCTCCTCGGGGCCGGCGCCGATCAGCCGGGTGGTGACGACCACCGAGGGGAAGTCGATCTTGGGGAAGCGGTCCACGCCCAGGGTGTTGTAGGCCGCGAGGCCCACCACGACCAGGGAGAGGATGAGCACCGTCGCGAAGACGGGGCGTTCGATGCAGATCTGTGCAAGCCGTTTCATGAAGCCCTCCTCTCCTTAACCACGCCCGCCGAGATCGATCTCCACCCGGGAGAAGAGCCCGGGGGAAAGCCGGCCGTCAGCGTTGGCAAACTCGGTCTCGACGGCGACGGTGCGCGTCGAGGAATCGACCACTCCTCCCACCACGGTCACCTTGCCGGTGAACGTCTCACCGGGATACGGATCGACCGTCGCCCGCACCGCCTGGCCCCGCCGCACCCGTGCCAGATAGCGCTCGGGAAGCTGAAAGCGGAGCTTCAGGGGCGAGGTCTGGACGATCACGTAGGCGACCGAGTTGTCGCCCAGGCGCTCGCCTACGTCGGCCCGCCGCTCGGCCACCACACCCGAGATGGGAGAGTGGAGAACGGCGTCCCGGAGCTTCTGGCGGGCCAGGTCGCGGTTCGCTTCGGCGGCGGCCACCGTGGCCCGTGCCGCCTCGTAACCCGACTGCGAGCGGTCGTAGGCCGCGCGTGCCACCGAGCCCTTGGCGATCAGCTCTTCCTTGCGCTTGAAGTCGCGCTCCGCGTCGGCGGCGGAGGCCTTGGCCCGGGCCACTTCGGCGTCGGCGCTCTTGAGCTCCAGTGCGAGGTACTCGGTCTCCAGGGTCAGCAGCGGCTGGCCCCGGCGGACCCGTTCGCCCTCGTCCGCGTAGACCTTGCCCACGCGGCCGGGCATGCGCACGGCGACCTCGGAGGTCACCGGCGCAACCATCTCGCCCGTGGCCGCCACGGTGCCGCCGGCGGTTTCGCCAGTGCCTTCCGCGATCTGCGGCGTCTCCGTGGTCTCGGGCTTCGCGATGGCGGCGATGTCCTGGACATCAGCGGGCAGCTCCGGCGCGGGCGTCGCCTGCGCGGAAGCCGTCGCCGGAGCAGGGGCCTCCGCCTGGGCGTCCTTTTCCGGGGAGGAGCCGCACCCGACTGCAACGATCGACAGGGAAAGCATCAAAAACAACGCAAAGCGTCTCATCGGACATCCTCCGGTAGAAGCGTCTTTTTCAGGAGGCCGGCGGCGGACCAGACCCGCAGCTCGGCCAGGGAGCGATCGAGCTCCCCGGTGGCGACGGCGCGGCGGGCTTCCGCGAGCGACGTCTCGGCGGCCTCGGATTCGAGGGCGGTAATCTCCTGGGCGCTGTACAGCTCGCTCGCCTGCTCGTATTCGGCCTCGGACGCGGCGAGCTGCTCGCGGGCGAGACGCAGGTTGGCGTCCGTGGTCTCGAGGTCGAGGAGCGCCAGCCGCACCTCCTCGCGCACCGCCTGCTGTATCTCTTCGAGCACCAGCTGCGCCTGGTTCAGCTGCTCGCGGGCCGTGGCGACCCTCGCCGCCACCTCGCCGCCCTGGTAGAGAGGCACGTTCACGTTCAGCGTGAGGAACCCGTACTGGTCGGTCGGGAAGGACGACCGCTGGTTGATCCAGCCGCCCTCGGCCGCGAGCGTGGGCAGGCGGCCGCCCTGCTGCTTGACCACCTCCAGGCGGGCGATCTCCAGCGCCGTCTTGGCCCGGGCGATCTCGGGGCGGACGTTCTCCGCCTCGGTGATCAAGGTCTGTTCCGGCGGGAGCTGCGGGAACAGATCCCCGGGCTCGGACACGCGCAGCGGTCCGCTGACGTCCAGGGCGAGGATGAGCCGCAGGCGGCTTGCGGCCGCGTCGCGGAGCTGCCGGGCGGAGGCGATCCGCCG
>JANOCF010001309.1:0-1607 GCA_031412055.1 Holophagales bacterium
CGGCCCTCTAGCCGCAGGTCCGGGGCTCCGCCGAGCGGACCGACTTCCGTGATCCGGCCGTCATCCCCGATCCGTATCTGGATGCCCGGCTCGAAGCGCTCGCCGGTCCAGGTCAGATCCGCTTCAATCAGCGAAGGGCTCATCGGGCCTCCATGCAGAAGCGTTGAACGGTGCGCTCCAGGAACCCTCGGGCGGCGGCGAGCTCATCCTTGGGCAGGAACTCGTTGGGTTTGTGGGCCACTTCGATCGAGCCCGGACCGAAGATCGCGCAGTCCATGTCCAGCCGCTGGAGCCAGCCGGCGTCGGTGGCGAAGGAGACGCTGGAGCCCGTCCGCTGGCCCACCAACTCGCACAGGTGGCGGTGGATCGGGGAGGCCTCGTCCAGCAGCATGGGCGGGCTGTCGGAGAGGAGCTCGAATTCGGGCTCGAGCGGGGCGGCGGCTTCCCGGACGGCGCGGCGGACGCGCTCGGCCAGGATCTCCGAGTCGACTCCGGGCAGCGGGCGCACGCCGGCCTCCAGGGTGCAGCGGTCGGGGACCACGTTGACGGCGGCTCCTCCGTGGATGGTGCCCACGTTGAGCGGCACGAAGGGGACCTCCGGAAACAGCTCCCGGTGGGGAAGCGGCTCGGTTTCCAACTGCCGCCGCAGGTCGGTGAGCGCGACGATCACCCGGCCGGCGGGCTCGATGGCGTTGAGACCCAGGTGCGGGTAGCCGCTGTGGGCGCTCCGGCCGTGCAGGGTGATCCGCATCTTCAGATGTCCCTTGTGGACCCGGGCCACGCGCAGCGAGGTCGGCTCGCCGATGATGGCGTTCCGGGGCAGGGCGGACGCCTCGCGGAAGGTCTCGGTCAGGTGCCGCGCGCCCAGGGTGCCGACCTCCTCGTCGTAGGTGAAGACCAGGGCCAGCGGAGCGCGCATCAGTCCGCGCTTGGGTGCGGCGTCGGCGGCCACGTTGGCGGCGACGGCCAGGAAGCCCTTCATGTCGGACGAACCCCTGGCTACCCAGCGGTCTCCTTCGTCGGTGAGGGTGAAGGGATCGCTCCGCCAGCCGTCCTCTTCAGCCGGAACCGTGTCCATGTGGCCGGAGAGCACCAGGCCCTTGCGGTCGCCCGACGGCTCAGGGCCGAGCCAGACGACCAGGTTGGCCTTGGTGCCGTCCGCGGAGAGGTTGCGCTGGATCCGGATGCCGGACCGGTCCAGGTAGCCGGCCAGGAAGTCGACGAGCGGGAGGTTGCTGTTCCGGCTGGTCGTGTCGAAGGCGATCAGCCGCGCCAGAAGCTCAGCGTCACGCAAGCTTGCGCTCCGCGTCTGCGGATACCTCTGCGACGGGCCGGACCAGCATCCGCTCGTCGCCCACGCGCCGGGTCACGCCGGTCGAATCCAGATGCTCCAGCAGGGGGATGGCCCACTTGCGGCTGAGGCCGAAGCGGTCCTTGAAATCGGCCACGGAGAAGCGCTCCCAGGCCATGGCAAAGAGGTCGCGCTTGAGCGCGGCGACCGCGGAGGCCGCGAGGATCAGGCCGTCCGGAAGGCGGATGAGCTGCCCGCGTGCGACGAGATGACGGATGACCCCTTCGAGGATCTGCGGCTTGGCGTTGAGCGCCCG
>JANOCF010001310.1:0-1595 GCA_031412055.1 Holophagales bacterium
GAGGTGTAGATCACGTACGCGAGGTTGTCGGGGAGGGCTCTGGCCATGCCGGCCCCGCTCGCTCCGCGCGCTCCGAATACCTCGGAGATGCCGGCCGTGTCTTCGCCGGCTTCGAGACCGACCACGCGCGCCCGGGTCTCCGGCAGCAGGGCCAGCAGGTGCTCCTCCGCCAGGACGACAGGGATCCCGGAGTCCTCCATCATGAAGGCGAGGCGTTCCGCCGGATGTGCCGGGTCCAGGGGCAGGTAGGCACCGCCGGCCTTGAAGACGGCGAGCACCGCGACGAGGCGCTCGATGCCCTCATCGGCGAAGATGCCGACCAGCCTCTCTGGACCGACTCCGAGGCCTCCCAGCCGGCGCGCCAGGCGATCCCCGCGTGCGTCGAGCTCGCGATAGGTGAGGCTCTCTCCTTCGAAGCGGGCGGCCACCGCCTCCGGGGTGCGCGCCACCTGCTGCTGGAAGAGCTCGTGCAGGCAGGCCTCCGGGGAGGGCAAGCGCGTGCGGTTCCAATCCGAAAGGAGCTGGCGGCTCTCCTCGGCGGTCAGCAAGGGCAGCTCCGCCACGCTCCGCTCCGGGTCCGCCGCTGCCGCGGCCAGGAGTCGCGCGAGATGCCCGGACATGCGGTCGATCGTGGCGGGCTCGAACAGGTCGGTGCTGTACTCCCAGCCTCCGTGGAGGCTTTCCCCGGAGTCGATGAGCGACAGGAGAAGATCGAGCTTGGCTGTCCCCTCGGTCCCACCGTCGATCGCCAGCGGCTCGACCACGAGCCCCTGTATCCCCGGCATTCCCGGCATTCCCTGGCCGCTTGACCGAACAACCTGGTGGGCGCTCTGAAGGGCGAACACCACCTGGTACAGCGGCGTGCGCGCGAGGCTGCGCTCGATCTGCAGCTCTTCGATCAGGCGCTCGAACGGCAGGTCCTGGTGTGCGTAGGCGCCGAGCGCCGCGCCGCGGATCCGGGCGAGCAGCTCGCGGAATGGAGGCTCGTCCGACATCCGCCCGCGCAGCGCGACTGCGTTGACGAACAGGCCGATGAGTCCCTCGACCTCGCGCCGGCCGCGGTTGGCGATCGGCGAGCCGACCAGCACCTCTCCTTGGCCGCTGTAGCGGTGGAGCAGCGCCTGGTACCCGGCCAGGAGGGTCATGAACAGCGTCGTCCCCTCTTGGCGGCTCAGCGCCCGCAGCCCGGCGAACAGCTCGGAGGAGAAGGCCAGCGGGCGCGTCGCGCCGCGGAACGTACGGACCGCCGGCCGCGGCCTGTCGGTCGGCAGCTCCAGAACGGCAGGAGCCCCGGCGAGCGCCTCCTTCCAATAGTCGAGCTGCGATCCCAGGACTTCGCCGGTGAGCCAACGCCGCTGCCACGACGCGAAGTCGGCGTACTGAACGGGCAGCTCGGGCAGAGGCGAGGGCCTCTTCTCCCGGTACGCGCCGTACAGAGCCGTCAGCTCACGCACGAAGACCTCGATCGACCAGCCGTCGCTGATGATGTGATGGAGGTTGAAGAGCAGCACCCACTCGTCGTCCGCCAAGCGGATGAGCAGGACCCGGAGGAGCGGCCCTCGGGCGAGGTCGAACGGCCGCGCGGCCTCGGCCCG
>JANOCF010001311.1:0-4370 GCA_031412055.1 Holophagales bacterium
GTCGAGAGTGATGCCGAGGCCCCACCGCATCCTTGGAAAGAAGCGGAACCAAGCAATAAATTGTCTGGAGACGGGGATTGTGGACCAACTGCGAGTGAGTTGGAACTTTCTGCTGTCCTGGCTGCGGGAAGTCCGGGCGTGGGGGCAGGCAGGCGGGGCAGAGAAGATGCCTTGGTCTTGAGCCCTCTCAAGGGGTCAGGAGGGTGACGGTCGGGAAGTAGGTCCGGAACCGTCCCTCGTCGGCTGTCGCAACCGGCCAACCCATGACCTGGGCATGAGCACCGATGAAGAAATCGGGCAGCGGTAGAGAGGGCGCGTCGCGACCGGATTCCGCGCGTCGCCGCTCCCGGTATTCTCGGTATGCGTTCGCGCACGGTTCCGCGGCAGCAGCAGGGACGTCGAGGAGGGTGATGCCCCAGCTCCGGAGCCGATCGGCCACCGTCTCTGGTTCGGCATCGCCTACGCAGAGCTCCGCGAGGCTGACCGCATTGACCGCCGCTCCGTCCTCCGACACACCCGCGGCGATCGTGCGGCGAGCCCATTCGAGGAAGGGCGACTGATCGGTGGAGGCATAGATCAGGACGTTCGTATCGAGGAGGATCATGGCTCCCGGGTCATGGCCTTGAGGGAGTCCCAGGTCATCTTCGGCCGCAGAGGAGCGGCGGCGATGGCCTCAAGACAGCTTCCCATGCCCATCCCGGATTCCGGCGTTGGACGTTCGAGGCGCACCAGGAGCAGTCGGCCTTCGCCCTGGCTCTGGATGTCGAAGACATCCCCAGGTTTTGCCGCAGGAAGGACCACTCGCTGCTTTGCATCCACCGTCGAAATTGCCATGCCCGAATTGTCCCACCAAATCAAGGCGAGGACAACACGCGAGGGGCGGGCCAGCGGGCGAAAAAGCTCCGGTACCTGAGGTCGTGTTGTTCCACAATTTTCCGGGCGCGACTCTACCACGGAATTTCGATGGAACGACACAAGTTGCTGGAAAGGGGATTGTGGACCAACTCCGCGCCAGTTGGAACTCCCTCCTGTCCCTGGCTGCGGGAGGCCACCGCGTGGGGGCAAGGCGCCGAGGCAGAGGGGAGGGGGTGACAGCCTGCGTATCTTGTCCTCCGTCACTGCCCGTGCCAGGAACCGGCCCCCGCCCAGGCTATGGAAGCTGACCGGGTATGGAAAGCTCCGGCCACCACACCGCTCGGCCCCGGACCTCACCAAGGAAGTGCAAGGATGCCTCGACGAGTCGAGCTGACGCGCTCGGATAATGGTAGTGGCAGTATCATGAGACCATGAAACCTATTCTTGGCAAGGCAGGGCGCTCGGCCTCTCCCGCCTGGGCGGCGCTCGCGTTCGCCGGGTTGGCGGTCGCGGCCCTCTCGGCGCTTCCCGCGGTGGCGGATGACCTGGGCACGCTGCCGGCGACCCTGGTGCGGCGCTTCAACCTTCCGGTCGTCCGCGAGGTGATCGGGGGTGAAAAGGGGGGCCGGGAGCTCGCTCTGGTCGCCGACGTAGACGATCACGAAGACTTCAGCGACTACCCGAAATGGGTCTGGTGGACCCGCCGCCCGGGTCGGCAGAGCTGGTCGTTCTTTCGGGTGGACCAGGGTCGGTTGATCCACTGGCCCGGCAGGATGATGGCCGTGGAACGGGCAAGCCCGGAGACGATCTACTTCGTCGACGACGCCTGGATCCTCCGCCGCAGCACCGACGGTGGAGAGACCTGGACCAAGCGCAGCAGGACGCCGGGGGAAGGCGAACCGATTCGGCTGCAGGCCGGCGAGCGCCCCGGCGTGCTCTTCCTCATTACCATCCACCCCGACGCTCTTTTCCGCTCGACGGACGGGGGGCTCACCTGGAAAGATCTCGGGAGGGTCGTCGACCTCATCGCCACCCTCGCCTTCACCCCGGACGACCCCGACCTCGTCATCGGCTACGCGCCCGGGGCGATCGTGCGCTCGCGCGACGGCGGTGCCACGTTCACGGACATCAGCCCCGGCCGCTGGGTCGGCGCGCACGACCTGGCGGTCGCGCCTTCCGACGCGTCGATCGTCTATGCCCTGGACTCCCCGCCGTTCCTCCGGCGCTCGCGCAACGGGGGCACCAGGTGGCGGCCGCTGGGGCCGCCCGTTGCGGGCCTGGTCGGCCTGGCGCTGGCGGTCGATCCCCGGAGGCCGAATCATCTGGTGGTGCTCGCCGTCCCGCAGGACGAGGAGGAGAGCGGAATCCCACGCGCCTTCGAGTCGTTCGACGGCGGCGTCCGTTGGCGAACGGGCGGCTCGGTGTCGGCCTGCCGGCTGCGGTTCGTCGTCGATGAGCAGGGGTTGCGCCTCGAAGCTTTCGGGCGGCGCGGGCTCTACGAGAGCCGCGACGGCGGCGCTACCTGGCGTCTGGCCGACGACGGCATCACGGCCGATCACGACCTGCTGCTCGCGGCGGCGAGCGCCGGCGAGACGGTCTACCTCACGGAGGAGAAGGACGGGGAGCTCTGGCGCAGCACCGACGGGGGGAGAACCTGGGAGCGCAGGTGGCGTTTCCCGGACACCGTGAACCAGCTCCTCGTTTCGCCTTCCGACCCGGACCGGCTGGTCGCGAACGTCACCGCCCTGGACCTGATCGCGAGCTATCGCCTGTGGTGGAGCGAGGACGCCGGAGCGAGTTGGAACGAGATACCACGGCCCGGCGCGGAGGTCGATGAGAGAGACGCGGCCTACGTCTCCTCGCTCAGCTTCCATCCGGCGCTTCTCGACGAGCTTTACGCCGGTTCGTACTCGGACGCCTGGCGTACCGTCGACCGCGGACGGACCTGGGAGCGCCTCACCGCGATGCTTCCCGGATCCGAGGAGTGCAGCGACGCCACCGGAAGCTGTTGGGAGAACCGCGACGCTCCGATCGTTGTCCCCGACCCGCTGGCGCCGGCCCGGCTGTACACGCTCTACCTGAGTGAGTGGATGCGGTCGGACGATTCCGGGCAGACCTGGGCTCCCCTGGCCGAGCCGCTGAACTATTTCGAGGCGCTGATTCCCGATCCCCACGTGCGGGACCGGGTCTACCTGGGCATGCGCGAGAGCGCCCAGGTGTTCGTGAGCGACCGGGCGGGAGATGCGCCGTCGCAACTCCTGTTCTCGAGCCCCGGCACCACCGCTCCGTATCGCGGCACGTGGATGACCCTGGACGGCGAAGGAAACCTCCTCCTTCGGCCCGACGAGCGGGCGAACGTGTTTTTTCGCCAACGGGAGCAGGGCGGATGGGACCGCTTCAGCCTGCGGCTACCCAGCGCCGAAATCACGCGCCTCGTCGCCGGCCCGCGCTTGCCGGGCGGCGGCTCGGTCCTCTTCGTCGTCCAGCAGGGTATCGGCCTCTGGCGGGTGGAGCTGCCCGGGCCACCAAATCCAGGCGAGGACAACACGCGAGCCGGTAGCTGAGATCGTGTTGTCCCGCGATTCCCGGACACGACTTTACTACGGAGTCTCGGTGGAACGATACAAAATTACTTGAAAGGTGGGAAGTGGACCAACTGCGCGCGGGTTGGAACTCCCTGCTGTCCTGGCTGCGGGAGGTCCAAGCGTGGGGGCAAGGCGCCGAGGCCGCTGAGTAGATCAGGCGGCAGGAAACGCCACCCACGAGAGGCCATCGACATGGCTGAAGTGGGAGTCGGAGGAGATGAGCCCGGCGCTTACCTCCATCGCGTGTGCCGCAATCCAGATGTCGTTCGTCGGGATCGGCCGCCCCTTTTTCCGCAAGGCAGCAGAGATACGCCCGAACAGATCGGCGGTATTCCAGGTGACCGGAAGCAGGTGAACATTCGGATCTTCGAGGAAAGACCTGAGCGCCTGGGCGTTCTCTTCGTAGCGGGAGCCGTTCTGGAAGCCAAACAGCAACTCGCCCACGACAATGCTCGACAACAGCACCTCTTCCGAGTCCCGCACCTGCTCGGCAACGACTCCGTGTCCGCGCCGCAAGGCCGAGTAGGCATTGGTATCGAGGAGGACTTTCACTGCCAGAAGGACTCGTCGACCTGCTCGAAGATTTCGACCGCCTTGAGCACTTCGGCTTCCTGCTCTGCTGACCAGGTGCCGATGAAACGATCCAGGGCCTTTCCGACCTTGGGTGGCACGTATGAGCCCAGGCCCTCCTGGTTCGGTTGAGAAACGAGCATGAGGCGGACCGCCGGACCGTCATCACTCGTGATGAGGACCTCCTGTCCCGCGGCGGCCTCCTCAATCAGTTCGCCGAGATGTCCTTCCGCGTCCTTGAGGCTGACCTTGATCATGGGGAGAAGGATACCACTCCTGACAGGAGGTGCAGATCGCTTCTTCAAGGTACAGCATCCGCGTCACTGAGCTGGCGTATAGACGCCCGTCCTCGACGACGCG
>JANOCF010001312.1:0-1546 GCA_031412055.1 Holophagales bacterium
CCGGCGCCCTTGTATTCATGCGCCGCGAGGCTCATCCATATGTACCCGTTGCAAGTTCATATAGGGGAAGCTCTCCCCATCGTGTTGGAAGCCTCATTTCCAGCGGGAGGGCGTCCGTTCATATGGGGATAGCCTCTGTTCATATGAATTGGGAACCTGTCCATATGGACTTACGTCAAAACCATTGGGGATGGACCTGGTTCATATAAATACGGAGCAAATTAATATGGCGGAACGGTTCCCCGCGCGCTGGGAGCCGGCACGGGGGGCCTGGACCTTGCATACTCATTCAGCCCCTTCCGGGCTCCGACAGGAGAGAGATACCCATGATCGACAAGCAGGTTCGTCTGGCGGGCAAGGTCCTCGACCGGTCACGCCATGTCTGCGCGTTCTTCAACAGCAAGGACGAGGAGTACCGCGTCCTCCTCCCCTTCATCAAGGAAGGGTTCGAGCAGGGTGACAAGGCGTTCCACATCGTCGATCCAGCCCACCGCCCGGACCACCTGCTGCGTCTCGATCAGGAAGGCGTCGACGTGGCCACGGCCCAGCAGAAGGGGCAGCTCGAGGTCATGCGCTGGGAAGATGCGTACCTCCGGGACGGCCACTTCGACCAGGACCGGATGCTCGTCCTGATCGAGGAGGTGCTGAACGAAGGCGAGGCGCAGGGGTTCCCCCTGACCCGGCTCGTCGCCAACATGGAGTGGGCGCTGGAAGACCGCCCGGGCGTCGATGACGTCGTCGAGTACGAGGCGCGGCTCAACTACGTGCTGCCCAAGTACGACGACGCCGTCTGCTGAACGTACGATCTGGCCCAGTTCGGTGCCAACGTAGTCATGGACATCCTCCGCACCCACCCGATGGTCATCATTGGCGGCATCCTCCAGGAGAACGCGTTCTACGTGCCGCCCGACGAGTTCCTGCAGGAGTTGCGCGAACGAAAGGCGCGGCGGCCCGCATCTTGAGCAGCATCATGGAGCCCCCTGTCGACGAAGCCCCGAGCCTGCGCCGCTGCATCCGGGAGCTCGCCGCGCTCTCCGCGCTGTCGGCGGTGTGGAGCCAGACCGACGCGCCGGGCATCGCCGCGAGCCTCGCCGACGTGCTCCTGCGCACCCTGACCCAGGCGGATTTCATCTATGTCCGCCTGCTCGATCCGGCCCAGAACCTCGCCGTCGAGGTCGTCCGGACCCATCGCGGCTGGGAACCGGCCGGCCGGGCCCGGGAGATCGGCCAGACGCTCGAGCCCCTGCTCGGCGGCGGCGGCGGAGGCCCGGCTTCGGCCGCCCCCAATCCCATCGGGGATGGCCAGTCCCGCATCGCCGTCATCCCGATGGGATACGACGGCGACTGCGGGTTCGTGGCCGCCGGCTCGCAGCAGCCGGAGTTTCCCTCCCAGACCGAGCGGCTCCTCCTGGGGGTCGGCGCCAACCAGGCCACGGTCGTGCTCCAGCACAAGCGCTCCGAAGCCGTGCTCCAGGAGATGGACCGCCGCAAGGACGAGTTCCTGGCGATCCTGGCGCACGAGCTGCGCAACCCGCTCGCTCCGCTG
>JANOCF010001313.1:0-19108 GCA_031412055.1 Holophagales bacterium
GGCGAGACGGTGTACGTCGATGCCGGGTACCACATCATGGGCATGGAGCTCGGGGAAGAGTCCTCGTAACCGAATGCAGGCCCTGATTCTCGCCGGTGGCAGCGGCACCCGCTTCTGGCCCCTCTCCCGCAAGCGCCGCCCCAAGCAGCTCCTCGCTCTCGAAGGCGAGCGCTCGCTCCTCCGCGAGACTGTCGAGCGCCTGCACCCCCTCGTGGAGCCTTCGTCCGTCTGGGTCTGCACCACCCGGGCTCTCGCGGAGCAGGTCCGGCGCGAGCTGCCGGAGGTGCCGCCGCACCAGATCCTCCTGGAGCCCGAAGGGCGCAACACCGCTCCGGCCATCGGCTGGTCGGTCCGCTCCATGCCGGAAGAGGCGCGCCGCGACGTGGTCCTGGTGCTGCCTTCCGACCACCGGATGGGCGATCCGGCCGCCTTTCGCGACGCTCTCGCCCGCGCCGCCGAAGCCGTGGAGCGCCAGGACCGGGTCATGACCCTGGGCGTCACCCCCCGCTGGGCCGAAACCGGCTACGGCTACCTGGAGCTGGAGCCCGGAGCCGAAGACGGGGTGCGCCGCGTGCGCCGCTTCGTGGAGAAGCCCGATGCCGCGGCTGCCGAGGGCTACGTCTCCTCCGGGAACTACCTCTGGAACGCGGGCATCTTCCTGTTCCGGGGGACGACCCTGCTGGACATCCTGGCCCGGCTCCAGCCCGAGCTGGCCCGCGGACTGGAAGAGATCGCGGCCTCTCCCGACAAGGTGGACGAGCTCTATCCGCGCCTGCCCTCCGACTCCATCGACTACGCCGTCATGGAGAAGCTGGACGACATCTCCACGCTCCCGCTCGACTGCGGCTGGAGCGACCTGGGCTCGTGGGAGGCGCTGGACGAGATTCTCTCCCGCGACGACCATGGCAACGCTGGCCGCGGCGACGTGCTGGCGATCGATTCCGCGAACAATCTCCTCTTCTCCGACGCGGGCACCATCGCCGTCCTGGGGGTCGAGGGTCTGGTGGTGGTCCGCACCGGCGACACGGTGCTGGTGATCCCCAAGGAGCGCTCCCAGGAGGTCAAGAAGCTCGTGCAGGAGCTCACGACCCGGCACCGCGAGGACCTCCTTTGATCCAGCCCGCACAGATCGCCACCCCGGACGGCGAGCTGGGGCTAGCCGATCTGGGCGCTCCCCTTCCGCTGAACGAGATGGTGCCCGGCGATGGCGGCGACGGGGACTGGGAGGTGGAGATCGGCTTCGGCAAGGGCCGCTATCTCCTGCGCCGCTGCGAGGAGGATCCGGGGCGCCGCTTCCTCGGCATCGAGGTGGCGGCCGAGTACTGGAACCACTTCGTGGGGCGGGCACGCAAGCGTGGCCTGCGCAACTGGGTGGCCATCCGCGGCGAGGCTCTCTCGCTGATCTCGACCGCCCTGCCTCCCGCCTTCGCGTCGGCGGTCCACGTCTACTTTCCCGACCCCTGGCCCAAGAGCCGCCATCACAAGCGGCGGCTGTTCGATCCCGAGACCGTCGACCTGGTGATCGGGCTGGTGCGGCCGGGCGGAAAGCTCCTCTTCGCCACCGACTTCCTCGACTACGGCGCGCTCGTCCTGGAGATCCTGGAAGGCTACCCGGGAATCCGCGTGGAGCGGCGCGATGTCGTCTGGGACGAGGGGCCGCGTACCCACTACGAAGCCAAGTACATCGTCGAGGGGAGGCCGATCCTCCGTCTGGAGATCACCCGCCTCGACCTGGGAGTGGAAGGACCCGCGCGTCTCCATCCCAAGGGCGAAGCGGGCGTCCTGGCCGCGACCTTCCGGGAGGAGGAGTAGAAGATGTCCGAGCCTGAAGAGCAGCCTGCGACTCCGCGCCTGAGCTGGGGCACCCGTCTGACGCTGGTCCTGGGCCTCCTCGCCGGCCCGGTCTACCTGGCCTGGATCGCCGGGATCGAGGGCCGGCGGATCTGGGTGGTCCTTGGGCTGATCCTCCTGGTGGCCGGCTGCGCCACCCTGGCCCACCGACTGATGGCGATGACCCGAAGATAAGAGATACTCTCAGGCGGGATGTTCAAGCGACTCGCCTACCTCTGGCCCTACCTACGGAACCACCGCCGCAAGCTCGTCCTCGGGCTGCTTTGGGTCTTCATGTCCGTCGCGGTCGGCATGGCCACCCCTCTTCTGGTGGGGCAGGCCGTGGACGCGCTGCGCGTCGACATGACGCGGCGCGCCCTGCTCACGTACGGCGGTCTGATCGTCGGGGTCGCTCTGGTCCAGGGGGTCTTCAGCTACCTCCAGCGGATGATCCTGGTGGGAATGAGCCGGGACATCGAGTTCGAGCTGCGCAACCAGTACTTCGGCAACCTGGAGACACAGCCGCCGGCGTTCTTCCACGACCATCCCACGGGCGACCTCATGGCGCGGGCCACCAACGACCTCCAGGCCGTGCGGCTGCTCTGCGGCCCGGCCATCATGTACAGCGCCAACACCGTGTTCGCCGCGACCGGCGCGCTGTTCTTCATGGCGCGGATCCATCCCGGCCTCACGCTGCTTGCCCTCTGCACCATGCCGCTCCTGGCCGGCGCCACCCATCTCTTCGGCACGCGCATCCACATGCTGTTCACCCAGGTGCAGGAGAAGTTCTCGGACATCTCGGCCCGGGTGCAGGAGAACCTGTCCGGCGTGCGGGTCGTGCGGGCCTACGCCCAGGAAGACCGGGAGCAGGCCGAGTTCAAGCGCGTCAATGAGGCCTACCTGGAGAGCAACCGCCGCCTGATCGGCTGGACCGTGTCGTTCCATCCGCTGCTCCAGAGCCTCGTCGGCGTCGGTTTCGTGGCCGTGCTCTGGTACGGAGGCGGGCTGGTCATCCGCGGTGCCATCACCGTGGGCGAGTTCGTGACCTTCTACTTCTTCCTCGGCAAGCTGGTCTGGCCGATGATCGCGATCGGCTGGGTGATCAACCTGGCCCAGCGCGGCACCGCCTCGCTGGCGCGCATCCGCGGTGTCCTCGAAAAGGAGCCCTCGATCCGCGACGTGGAGCCGCTGGTCGATCCCGGGGAGATTCGGGGAGCGGTCCGCTTCGACCACCTCACGCTGTCCTACCGGGAAGGGGCCGAGCCGGTGCTCGCGGGCGTCGATTTCCAGGCGGCGGCCGGGCAGACCGTGGCCGTCGTCGGCCGGACCGGCTCGGGCAAGAGCACCCTGCTCTCGCTGATCCCCCGTCTGTTCGATCCGCCGGAAGGGACCCTGTTCGTGGACGGCATTGACGTCCGCCGCATCCCCCTGGCCCGGCTGCGCTCGGCCATCGGCATGGTCCCGCAGGAGACCTTTCTCTTCTCCGCGACCCTGCGCGAGAACATCGCGCTGGGACGTCCGCAGGCCACTCTCGACGAGGTACGGGAGGCGGCGCGCCTCGCGGGCCTGGAGGCGGACCTCGACACGTTCCCCAAGGGTCTGGACACGATGGTGGGCGAGCGGGGGATCACGCTCTCCGGCGGCCAGAAACAGCGCGTGGCCCTAGCCCGCGCCTTGCTGCGCGCCCCGCGCATCCTGCTACTGGACGACTGCCTGTCCGCGGTCGACACCCAGACCGAGGAGCAGATCCTCCACAACCTGCGCACCGTCTTCCAGGGCCGTACGGTCTTCCTGGTCTCGCACCGCATCTCCACGGTCCAGGACGCGGACCTGATCCTGGTGCTCGACGACGGCCGGATCGTGGAGCGCGGCACCCACGACCAGCTCACCGCCGCGAGAGGCGTCTACGCCGACCTCCACCAGCGCCAGCTCCTCGAAGAAGAGTTGGCGGCTGTGTAGCCACGGGTCGGAAGGAGAGGAAATCATGCGAGTCGTGATCACCGGAGGCTCAGGTCTGATCGGAGGAGCGCTCGCCCGCCACCTGGGCGCGGCGGGATATGACGCGGTCATCCTGTCGCGCGATCCAGGAAAGGTGGGCCTGCTGCCGCCGGGTGTGCGGGCGGCGGGATGGGACGGTTTGACCCCTGCCGGATGGGTCGATCTCCTGGACGAGAAGACCTCGATCGTCCACCTGGCCGGCGAAGGCATCGCTTCGGGACGATGGACGGAGGACAGGAAGCGCCGCATCCTCGACAGCCGCGTGAAGTCGGGCAGGGCGGTGTACGAGGCCATCCAGCAGGCGCCGCGCAAGCCCAGGGCGCTGCTCCAGTCCTCGGCCGTTGGCTACTACGGACCGCGCGGGGACGACGAGATCGCGGAAGGCCAGCCTCCGGGCAGGGGCTTCCTGGCCGACGTCTCGGTGAAGTGGGAGGAGTCCACCGCGGGCGTCGAGGCGCTGGGAGTCCGGCGGGTGCTGCTGCGCACCGGAGTCGTGCTCGCCCGCGAGGGCGGAGCCCTGCCCAAGATGGCGATGCCGTTCCGGCTGCTGGCCGGCGCACCCCTCGGCAACGGCCGGCAGTGGCTCCCCTGGATCCACATGGCCGACGAGATCGGGGCCATCCGTCTCCTCCTGGAGAGGGAAGACGCCCGCGGACCCTTCAACCTGACCGCTCCGAAGCCCGTGACCAACAAGCAGCTCGGGGACATCCTTGCGGGAGTGCTCCGGCGGCCGAGCCCGCTCCAGGCCCTGGGCCTGGGCGTGCCGGAGCCGGTCTTCCGGGCCATGCTGGGCGAGATGGCCGACGCCGTGCTCAACAGCCAGCGCGTGCTGCCGTCGCGCCTGCTCGAGCTCGGCTACACCTTCCGCTTCCCGGACCTGGAGTCCGCGCTGCGGGACCTCTACAAGGATTAGCGACATGCCAGAGGCGATCCGTCAGGGAGACATCCCGGGGGTTCAGCTCCGCCGCCGCCAGGCGCTGACGGTCTCCCCGGAGGAGGCCTGGCGCTGGCTGGTGGAGCCGGACCGGCTGGCGCTCTGGCTCGCGGACGAGGCGGAGATGGAGGAGGATGAGTTGCGCCTGACAGGGGAGGGCTGGGGCGAGCGCGGACGCACCCTCGATATCTTCCCTCCGAAGCTCTGGGTCCTGGCCTTCGAGCGGCTCGGCGCCGGCTGGACGTCCGCGACGCGCCTGACCTTCAGAATCCACGCGACGGGCGGGGGAGGCTGTGAGATCGATGTCCTTCAGGACGGCTTCCAGCGTCTCCCGCTGTCGACCTGCCTGACCGTCTGGGAGACCTATCGCCACCGCTGGCGCGACGCCTTGTCCAGGCTGGCCGAGGTCGCGGTCCCCATCGCCTGAACCCCGTATAAAACAAAAGAGCCCCGGCGAACCGGGGCTCTTTTCTGCTTCAGAGTCGAGAAGCGACTAGAAGCGGAAGCCGAGCGACAGGCGGAACGTGCGCGGCTGCTGGTAGGAGAAGTCGTTGATCGCCTGGCCGAAGGTGGCGCCCTTGCGCCAGTTTACACCCTCGACCGGTGCCGTGGTGAAGGGGTTGAAGGCGAGCAGGCCGACGCCGCTGGTGCCGTCCTGCACCGTCTGGTTCACGTTGATCAGGCCATGCTCGTTGAACACGTTGAGCACTTCGGGCTGAAGGTAGACCGAGATCTCCTTGCCGAAGGTGCTCCAGCTGAAGTCATAGTTGAAGGACAGGTCCGTGGACGTGATGTCGTCGGTGCGGAAAGCGTCCCGGCCGGTGAAGTAGTAGGTCACGCTGGCGGGCGGAATGGCGTAGCCCGGGTTCGTCACGTAGGGCCGGGTGTTCACCGCGCCGACCGCCCCGTAGGGCACGCCCGAGCCGTAGGTCTGGAGCAGGCTGACGTTCAGGCCGTTGCGGCCTCCGGCCAGGATGTCGTACACCACCCAGACGCGAGCCCGGTGGCGCTGGTCGGTACCCAGGGAGCCCCGCGGGGCGTTCCAGCTCAGATCCCTGTACTCGGGGAAGCCGAGGGCAGTCGCCGCAACCGGGCCGTTGGCCTGGGTCTCTCCGTCGAAGTTGCCCCGCGAGTGGGACCATGTGTAGTTGCCGCCGACGAACAGGCGGTCGGTCGGCCGAAGCTGGAACTGCGTGTGGAGACCGTCGTAGACGCGCTCCAGGATGCTGTCGTCGTTCACGACATGCGTGATGTTGGCGCGCTGCCCGGAGGGCGTCGTGGTGCTGCCGGTGGCAACAGTGGTGAGGTTGGCGTAGAAGTCGGTCCCGTCGCGGTGCACGTAGTCGGCGCGGAAGAGCCCCGAGCTGCCCAGTCGGCGGGTGGCGCCCACGGCATACTCGGTGGTGCTCGGCGACTTGAGCGAGTCGGGGATGATCGTGGTGGCGCCGGGGATGTTCAGCGAGCGCAGATTGCTGGTGTTGTTGATGCCGCCCTGCGCGTCGAACCAGGCGAACATGATGGCGAGCGCCTGCTCGGGGCTGAGCAGGTTGGCCGCATTGGGATCCGCGTTGATGGACGGGCCGCGGTAGTACCACGTAATCGTGGCCGGGTTGCCGCCCTGGGCGGTGGAGTTGGCCTGGGAGTTGGCGATGGCCGCCACGTATTCGCCGTAGCTGGCGTTGAACACCCAGTTGCCGTCGCCCTTGGGATCGTAGGTGAGGGCCAGGCGCGGGCTCAGCTTGCTGTCGTCGGCAACCTTCTTGCCCGAAGCGTCCTCGCCATCGTTCACGTCATAGCGCAGGCCGAGGTTGAAGCTGAAGTTGTCGTTCAGGCGCCAGCGGTCGTTGACGAAGTAGGAGTTGGTGACGAAGTTCGTTCCCAGGCTGCTCTGCAGAATGGGGTTGTACTGGATGAACTGGCCGAGGGTACCGTTGGTGTCGCTCAGGAGCTGCGGATACAGATTCTCGCCCCGCGCAAACGTGTTGGAGAGGATGACCCGGAAATCGCTGCCCGACTGGTGGTTGTCGGCAGCGCGGATGTCGTCAAACGAGTCGTAGCCGAAGGAGACGTCGTGCGAGCCGACGCTTTCGGAGGAGAGGAACCAGGAAGCCTTGGCCAGGATGTTCTCGTTGTCGCGCTTCTCCGGCCGGCAGACGCCGCAGAAGGTTGGGCTCCAATAGCGGTTGCCGGTCGGGCCGTCGACCAGCAGGGTGCCGAAGATCCGGTCGGTGAACTTGGAGCCGGAGTTCTCGAAGGTGAAGTTGCGCTCGGAGTACTGCGCCTCGACGAAGAAGTTGTCGGTGAGGACGCCGGAGTAGTTGAGGGCGAGCAGCTCCTGGGGGAGCGTGCGGTTGTTGATGCTGCGGGTGTCGAGGACCGTGCCGAAGAAGTTGCCCAGCTCCGTTTCTTCGATCTGGATGTAGGAGCCCGTAAGCCGGTGGCCGGCGAACGGCGACATGGTCAGCTTGCCCTCGTAGCGCTGCTGGTCGGTGCCGCGCTCGAACGTGGTGGACGTGTGGCTGGTATTTGGCTGCCGGGTCGTGTTTCCGGTCTGCAGGTCCTCGAAGTCGCGGCCGGCCAGGAAGTACCAGATCTTGTCCCGCCAGATCCAGCCGCCCAGGGTGGCCTCGTAGCGCTTGTTGATCTCGTCGGAGTGCACTTCGTTGCGCGGCGTCGTCGCCACCCAGTCCTGGTTGGTCAGGGAGGTGCGGAAGCTGCCGTGCAGCTCGTTGCCGCCCGACTTGGTGATCGTGTTGACGACGCCGCCGGCGAAGCGGCCGTACTCGGCCGAAATGCCCGACACCGTGGTCGTGGTCTCCTCGATAGCATCCTCGATGAACAGGTCGAACGGTTGGCCGCGCAGGTTCTCCGTGACCACCACGCCGTTGACCAGGAACAGGTTCTCGAAGGACTGCGAGCCCGCGATGCTGATGCCGCGGTTGCGCGTCGAGGCCGCGCCGGGGCCGGTGGCCGACACGCCGGGCGTCAGCAGCACCGTCTCGCGGATGTTGCGCTCGACCGGGAGCTGCTCGACGAACTCCTTCTCATAGGTGGTCGAGGCCTGCGGCGTCGTCGAGATCGTCTCGTACGTGCCGGTGACCACGATCTCCTCGCTGACCGTCGACTGACCCATCTCGGCGTCGAGCCGGACGTTCTGGGCGGCCGAGACCTTGAGCTCGCGCTGCGGCGCCATGAAGCCCTCCAGCTCGAAGGTGACCTGGTACTCGCCCGGGGGCAGCAGGGGGATGCTGTAGTCACCGCTCTCGTTCGAGGTGGACGTACGGGCACCCTGCAGCGCCGGCGACGTGACCGTCACCAGGACGCCCGGCAGCGCCGTTCCGTCCGAAGCCTTCACGTTGCCCGCCAACGTGCCGGTCGGAAGGCCCTGAGAGAACGCCGGCAGCGCCAGAAGCAGGGCGCATATCGCGCTCAGCACAACGGATCTGAGTCTCATGCTTGGGGACTCCTTTCGAGTCAATTCCCCCCACCAACGTGGGGGAGTGGTTTCGTAGCCGTGTCCGCGTGGCAACCCCATGGCTCCCATAGCTCCGTAGCGATCGCGCCGCTTCCAAGCCCTCCCGGCATCCCGGGACAGCACCCCCTCCACGCAGATCTATCGATGACCAGAGAGGCAATTGTCATGCCGCCGTCACGCCGTTGTCAATCCGGAAAGATGTCTTTATTTTTCAGTCACTTGGCACATATGCACCGCTGGCAATGCAGCCAATGCATCCAAGCGGTTGGACTGAGTCCGGAAACTTGGATTCAGTTTCCAGGAGAGCCCCAGAGCTCCCGCAGATTGGAGGCTACCGCTTCACGCAGAGGCGGAGGGGTGTAGACGCGGTAGCGGTCGATCCGCGACAGATGGCGGATGAACTGGCTGGCCTCCTCCATCGGCTCCAGCGAGCCGTCCCAGAGCTTGACCCAGACGCGGCTGCGCGCCATGCGATGGGGATCCTTGGCGCTGTTGGAGAACAGGAGGTTGCCGGCGCCGAAGCGCTCGATCAGGGCGGGCAGGAGGGCCTCGAAGCGCTCTTTGTCCTCGCGGGTCAGGTGCTCCCGGGTTTCGAAGGCCACGGGGAAGTGCTCGCGCTCCACGATCGCCCGCGCGTGCAGGCTCCCCGAGGCCCGCATCGCCGACCAGACCGAGACGTCGTCCTGGCTGAGGAAGACCTCGGGATCGCAGGACCAGTGAGCGCCGCTCTCCTTCATCCACTGGTTCAGGTGCAGCTCCAGCGCCTTGCCCGTGGCGTTGAAGTAGACCTGGGTGAACATGTAGTAGCGAGCCATCACCAGGGCTTCGAGAGCGTGGACGCCGCCCTCCTCGATGCCGATCCCCCACTCGCCGTTCAGCGGGTCGGTCAGCGGCATCACGGTGTCGAGCAGGCGTTCCAGGTCATAGGTGCCGTAGCGGACGCCGCAGTAGAGGCTGTCGCGCAGCAGGTAGTCCATCTTGTCCACGTCGAGCTCGCCCGAGATCACCTGGGAGAGGAGCTTCTCCGTGGGGCTTCCGCCGCCGTGGAGCAGGCGGGCCACGTCGCCGGTCTCGATGCCGTCGCCGTGCCGGCGGAAGATCTCCTCGATCTCCGGCATGGACAGGAGGCGACGGGTCATCTCCTCGTGGTCGATCTCGCCCTCGAACAGCTCCTCGGCCGAGTGGCTGAACGGGGCATGGCCGACGTCGTGGAGCAGGGCGGCGGCGCGCACCAGCCGGCGCTCGGGGCTGCGCAGTCCGGGAGTAAGCATGCCGTCCGACGCCTTGGTGCACAGGGCGTCGTAGAGGCGTCCGGCCAGGTGCATGGCCCCGGCCACATGGCTGAAGCGGCTGTGCTCGGCGCCGGGGAAGACCAGGAAGGTGAAGCCGAGCTGGTGGATGAAGCGCAGGCGCTGGACGGGCCGGCTGTTGATCAGCGCGGTCTCCAGCGCGTCCGCGCGGATGAAGCCGTGCACAGGGTCGCGGATGGACAGCAAGCGGCTCAAGCTCCGGATCCGTTTGGCGGATCAGTTCCGGGAGTGATCGTGGCCGCCCGCCAGGTGCCGCCAGGGACGCAGCAGGTCGATGACCTGGTGGCGGCTGCGGAGGATCGAGAGGATGGACAGGCCGCGGTCGGGCAGCGGCTGCTGCAGAAGCTTGAGCTTGCGCAGCGGCGGCAGGTCGAGACCCGCGGCGACCCGGTTGACCAGCTCCTCGAAGGCGCAGTTGCCGGCGATCTCCTCCATGTCGTCGGCGCTCAGGGGGAAGCGCTCGCCCGTCTCCCCGGCGAGGTGGTGCAGCAGCTCCAGGGTGGCCCTGCGTACCGCGAGGATGCCGGCGTCGTGCTCGTTGAGCCAGGGCTCCTCGACCGGGCGGACCACGGCCTGGCGGTAGGGCTCGTCGCCCACCAGCTCCCGTTCCAGCTCGAAGCGGAAGTCGCCCACCAGCAGGATGCAGGAGCGGCCGTCCGGGAGGCTGTCCACGTCCACCAGCCGGCTGGCGGTCCCCTCGGGAAAGATCTCCGGGCGGCTGCTCTCGGTCAGGGTCCAGCCCGGCTTGAGCAGGACCATGCCAATGCGGCGCGCGTCGTCGTCCTCCTCCGTCATCAGGTCTTTCACCAGGCGGAGGTAGCGCGGCTCCTCCACGACCAGCTTCAACTCGGTGCGTGGGAAGCACACCACGTCCGAGAGCGGGAGGAGGGGGATACGGGTGACAGGGTCGCGACCGTCTGCCATGAGGAGATCATATCCAATCTCCCCCATGACAAAATACCCGGCATGCGCACTCCTCTCGCTCTCGCCGCCCTTTTTTTCCTGTCGCTGCCGGCAGGAGGCCAGACCGACCCGATCTCCGCGGGCCCGATTTCCGCGGGCGATGCGGCCTGGGCGCGCCGGGCCGAGGGGCACCAGGGGGACCGCGCGGCCGCCGGCCCCATCGGCCAGGCCGTCGCCGCCTATGAGCGCGCGGTCAAGGAGAGGCCGGACCGCCTGGAGGCTTACTGGAAGCTGCTGCGCGCCCTCTACTTCAAGGGGGACTTCGCGGTCCAGGGCAAGGAGAGCAAGCAGCAGGTCTTCGCCCGCGGCCGGGAGGTGGCGGAGGCCGCCCTCGACCAGGTCGGCCGCCGGGTCGGCGGGCGCAAGAAGCTGGACGACCTGCCCCCGCAGCAGGCGGCGAAGCTGCTATCGCATGCACCAGGGATTCCCGAGGCTCCGGCGATCTTCCTCTACGGCGGCATCCACTGGGGACTCTGGGGCGACGTCTACGGCCGTCTCGCCGCGGCCCGCCAGGGTGTGGGGGACAAGGTCCGGTGCTATGGCGAGGTGGCCCTCGCCCTGGACGAGCGCTTCGAGGAGGCCGGCGCCCGCCGTCTGCTCGGACGGCTCCACACGCTCGCTCCCAGGGTTCCGCTGGTCACCGGCTGGGTGGACCGGGGGCAGGCCGTGTCCCATCTCCGCCGGGCGGTGGCGCTGGCGCCCGAGAACCTCTACAACCAGGTCTACCTGGCGGACGCCCTCCTTCAGCACCAGTCGGGAAAGGCGGCCGAGGCCCGCGAGATCCTCCGCCGCGTGCTCCAGAAGAAGCCGCCCGTCGCGGACATTGCGGATGTCGTGGAGGACGAGCGGGCGCTGGCCGAGGCGAAAGCACTGCTCGAAAATCGGCTCGGGGGCCGATGAGCCTTTCTGAAGACGCTGCCGCGAGAGCGCGGGACGCGCCACGGGCCGCCATTGCCGCCGCGGCCTTTCTGGTCGTGCTCAAGGGGATCGGGGCCTGGACGACCGGCTCGCTCGCCCTGGGCGCGGCAGCCCTCGACTCCCTGATCGACGTCTTCGTCTCCACCGCCAACTGGTTCATCCTGCGCCGGAGCGCCGAGCCTCCCGATGCCGAGCACGCCTACGGGCACGGCAAGTTCGAGAACCTGGCGGTTCTCGGCCAGGGGGCGTTCCTTGCCGCGGGCGCGGCCGGCCTGGTGATCACGGGCGTGCGTAACCTGACCTCCGGGGAGGCGCCGCGCCAGGCGGAGGTGGGCATCGTGGTGCTGCTCGGCTCCCTGTTCGTGAGCTACCTCGTCGCCCGCCACCTCCAGAAGGCGGCCCGGGAGGCGGACAGCCCGGCGCTCGAAGCGGACAGTCTCCACTACCACACGGATCTCTGGGTGAACGGGGCCGCCGTGGTGGCCCTCGCGGTGGTGAAGTGGACGGGCTGGGCGCCGGCCGACCCGCTGGTGGCTCTGGGGGTGGCAGTCTACGTCTTCCGCACCGCGACCGGGCTGGTTCTCGACGCGCTGGGGGTGCTGTCGGACCGGGCGCTGCCGGAGGACGATCTGCGGCGCATCCGCGACGTGGTGGGCTCCTTCCAGGCCGAGGGGGTAGTCGGGATGCACGACCTGAAGACCCGGCGCGGCGGCGGTCAGCGCTTCATCGAGCTCCACCTGGAGATCCCTCGCGAGACGTCCTTTGAAGACGCCCACGACCTGATGGTGAGAGTTTTGCGCGCGATCGAGCGCGAACTGCCGCGATCCAAGGTCTTTGTGCACGGCGATCCGGTGTAAAAGAAGAGCTTTTGCCGGGCAGAAAAAGAGTTTTTCCGCACAGCGAGGCTCTTTGGACACCCTCTTAAAGTGAATTGTTGTGCGTAAAAAATGAATTGCCGCACAGAAAAAGTGTTTTGATGTGCGGCAAAAGAGTTTTTCCGCACAGTCGAAGCTCTCGGACACCCACTGAAAACGGATGAGTGTGCGAAGAAAGTCTTTGATTGTGCGGCAAAAGTGTTTTTACTGGGAGCGCCAGTGAATTCGCTCTACGGCGGGGGCTGGGGGCAGGCAGGCGAGGAGCTCACGGACGGCGACATCGTCGGGGGGGACGCGCAGGTCCGGTGCGATCTCGGCCAGGGGCTCGAGGACGAAGCGGCGTTCCCGCAAGCGAGGGTGGGGAAGGGTCAGCTCCGGCGCCGACGACTGCCGGTCGCCGTAGACCAGGAGATCGATGTCCAGCGGGCGCGATCCGAAGCGCACACCGGGCCGGCGGCCCGCGGCGAGCTCCAGCGCCTTGGTCAAGGCGAGCAGATCCGCAGGCTCCAGGGAGGTGCGCGCCAGGACGGCCGTGTTCAGGTAGTCGGGCTGCGGGACGGGGGAGACGGCAGCGGTGCGGTAGAGCGAGGCAACCCGGAGGTCGCCCAGAGCGGCTTCGAGAGAGTGCAGGGCACGAGCCAGGGTGCGCTCGACGGAGCCCCAGGTTCCGGGGATGTTTCCGCCGAGCGCCAGAGCGACCTCAGGCTTCGTCGTCGAAGTCCTCTTCTTCCTCTTCGGCGTCGTCGAGCTCCGCGTCCTCGATCCCCACCCCCACCGGGCCGACCAGCTCCTCGTCGCCGATGTCGTCGATGGGCGCGTCCTCTTCCTCGACATCCACGACCTTGGCAACGTCCGCCTTGCGCTTTTTGCGCGTGGACTGGCTCACGGTCGCAGAGTCGTTCTGACCCGCGTCCTTCTGGTTGGCTCCGCACTTGGGACAGACGGCATCGGACTTGCCGAGGTCGTAGAACTTCGTCCCGCAGCTAAAGCAATCGAACTTGTTTCCCAGCTTGATTTCAGGCATTCGTGGCTCCAGCCCCATTAAGGGCGGTGAACGTAGCATCGGACCCCGGGGCTGTCAACGGGCGCCTGGTACCGGACTGCTCGGCGCTTGTCCCGGAAGAAAGGGGAGGATACGATGGTTTCTCCTTGTGTGCGGGGGCTTGCGTCCCTCTCCACCTCCGATCACCGGCCCCCAGGGCCCCGACCGAAGGCCTGATTTCCAACCCATGAAGCGTTTCACCGTACCGTTTCTTGCCCTTGCCTTGCTCTCCCTGGCGGTTCCGGCTCTCGCGCAAAAGGCTCAGAAGAACCTTCCGGATCCGTCGGCCCCCGGCCTGTCCGGCGCCCAGCGCCTCCAGACCCTCCTCGACCGCGTCCGGATCGAGCAGCAGAAGCTCAAGACCCTGGAGGCCCAGTTCGTCCAGCAGCAGGAGAGCTCCATGCTCGCCGCGCCGGAGGAGTCCACGGGCGTCTTCTCCTATGCCGCTCCCGACCGGGTGCGCTGGGAGTATCAGAAGCCGAGCCCGATCACCGTCGTCATCCAGGGCGACAAGATGACCACCTGGTACCGCGACCTGCGGCGCGCCGACCTCGTCAGGGTAGGCCGCTACTCCAACCAGGCCCTCAAGTACCTGGGCGCCAGCGGCAACATGCAGACGCTGCTTGACTACTTCAACGTCAAGCTGGCCATGCCGGAGAAGAAGGGCGATCCCTACCGCATGGAGCTGATCCCGCGCTACGCCCGGATCTCCAAGCGCCTCAAGTCGATGACCCTCTGGATCGACTCCGAGGTCTTCTTCCCGACCCGGATGCGGTATGTCGAGGCGGACGGCGACACGACCAGCTACGAGTTCCGCGACCTCAAGCGCAACGCGCCCATCCCCGCCGACCGCTTCGTGCTGAAGCTCCCCAAGGAGGTCCAGACACGGACCATCGACCTTGGCCAGGGGGACAAGGACGTCAAGGACCCGAAGAGCCGGCCATAAGGGCCCTCATGCCGCTCGATTTCAAGATTCTTGGCACCGCCGGCCTCGCGCGCCGCGGGCGTCTCACCACCCCTCATGGGACGGTCGAGACCCCGGCCTTCATGCCCGTGGGCACTCTCGGCGCCGTCAAGGGGGTCACTCCCCAGGAGCTGGCGGCTGCGGGTGCCTCGGTCATGCTGTCCAACCTCTACCACCTGGCCCTGCGGCCGGGTATCGACACGGTCGAGCGCCTGGGCGGCATCCACGCCTTTACCGGCTGGTCCGGGCCGATCCTCACCGACAGCGGCGGCTACCAGGTGTTCAGCCTCGAGGGGCTGCGCAAGGTGGACGACGGCGGCGTGACCTTCCGCAGCCACGTCGACGGCTCCATGCTGCGCTTCACCCCCGAGATCGTGGTCGATCTCCAGGAGAGGATGGGCGTCGACATCGCCATGGTCCTGGACGAGTGCCCGCCCTGGCCCGTCGACCTGCCGGCCGCCGAGGCCTCCTGGCGCCGGACCCTGGCCTGGGCCGGGCGCGCCCGGCAGGCCTGGAAGGGTGATCACAGTGACCGGGGCAACCGCGCGGGCGGGCTCTTCGGCATCGTCCAGGGGAGCGTCTTCCCGGAGCTGCGCCAGCGGGCGGCCCTGGAACTGGCGGAGCTCGACTTCGACGGCTACGCCATCGGCGGCGTCAGCGTGGGCGAGCCCGACCGCGACCGCCGCGCCATCGTGGAGCACACTGCCCCGGTCCTGCCCGCGCACAAGCCGCGCTATCTCATGGGCGTCGGCTACCCCAGGGACATCCTCCACGCCGTGAGCCAGGGGGTGGACCTGTTCGACTGCGTGCTGCCGGCGCGCAATGCCCGCCACGGCGTGCTGTTCACCCGCGACGGGGTGATCAAGATCAAGAACGCCAAGTACCGGGAAGACCCGCGGCCCCTGGATCCGGCCTGCGGATGCCCGGCCTGCGCGCGGGTCTCGCGAGCGTTCCTGCACCACCTGACGCGCTGCGGCGAGCTCACCGCGGCGGTGCTGGGCACCCTGCACAACCTGCGCTTTTACCTTGACTTCCTGGAGGAGATCCGGCAGGCTATCACGCTCGGTACGTTCGAGGATCTGGCGGCGGAGCACGCCGCCCGTTCGGCCGGCGGGGGATCGCCGGAGACGCCTGTTTCAGGGCTCTCATCGGTCCCATCGATATCGCCGGACACCTCCGATCCCCACGAACAATTGGGCTCTTGAAGTCGCAGACCATCTGCGGACGCTGGAGCGCCGGAGAGAACTTCGCATGATTTCGATGCTTCCCAACTGGATGCCGCTGGCCTTTCAAGGCGGCGAAGGCCAGTCAGCCCTGCTGAGCTTTGTCCCGATGCTGGTCATCATGGGCATCTTCTACATCGTGCTCTTTCTGCCCATGCGCAAGCGGCAGAAGGCGCTGGCCTTGATGATCGAGAACCTCAAGCGGGGTGATCGGGTGATCACCAGCGGCGGCATCTACGGCGAGGTCGCCGGGGTCGACGCCGGTACCGTGATTTTGAAGATCGCCGACAACGTCAAGATCAAGGTCGCCAAGTCGGCCATCGCCGGCCTCGAAAGCAAAGAAGGGGAATCTCAATGAAAGGCAACCTGCTCTGGCGGGGGCTCCTGATCCTCGCCATCCTCGTGAGCGCGGCGGTGATGGCTTTTCCGCTGAACGAGAAGATCAACCTGGGGCTCGACCTCCAGGGCGGCATGCACCTGGTCCTCCAGGTGCAGACCCAGGACGCGGTTCGCGCCGAGACCGACTCCGACATGGACCGCATGGTCCAGCTCGGAGCCGACGAGGGGATGACCGGGCTCGAGCCCCGCCGCCTCGCCGACAACCGCTTCGAGGTCACCGGCCTCGCCCCGGACAAGGTCGAAGACTTCGTCAACCTGGTCGAGGAGCGCAACTACGCGGGCCGCAACGGCCGCTGGGACGTCGCCGAGCGCGGTGCTGGCGGGAATGGCCGCGTGGTCTTCGAGATGAACGACACCGCCGTCAACGAGGTGCGGCGCGGCGCGGTCGCCCAGGCCAAGCAGACGATCGACAACCGCATCAACGCCTACGGCGTGGCCGAGCCGACGATCGCGGAAACCGACAACTACCGCATCGTCATCCAGCTCCCGGGCGTGGACGATCCCGAGCGCGTGCGCAAGCTGATCAAGAACACCGCCTTCCTCGAGTTCCGCATCGTGGAAGCCGGTCCGGCGCCCGACCGCCAGGCGCTCCTCGCCAACTATGGCGGACGCCTGCCGGAGAACCTGGAGATCTTCCCGGGCAACCTGCCGGCGCGCGGAAGCGAGGAGCCGCAGAAGGGCTTCTACGCCGTCCAGAAGCGCCGCACGGTGACCGGCCGCGATCTCAAGAACGCGCGGCCCAGCCTGGGCGAGTTCAACCGGCCGATCGTGCAGTTCAGCTTCACGCCCCAGGGCGCGGAGGCCTTCGGCGAGCTGACCGGCAACAACATCGGCCGGCCGCTGGCCATCGTGCTCGACGGCGGCGTCGTGTCGGCGCCGACCATCAACAGCCGCATCTCGGACGAGGGCATCATCGAGGGCGACTTCAGCCAGCAGGAGGTCCAGGACCTCTCGACCGTGCTCAAGTCGGGCGCGCTGCCCGCAGGCATCACCACCCTGGAGGAGCGCACCGTCGGTCCGTCCCTCGGCCGCGACGCGATCGAGAAGAGCCTGATCGCCGGTCTGGTGGGCACGGCCCTGGTCGTTCTCTACATGCTGCTCATCTACAACCTGAGCGGCCTCAACGCGGTGCTCGCGCTGGCGTTGAACATCGTGCTGCTGTTCGGCGGCCTGGCCGCGTTCGGCGCCACGCTCACGCTGCCCGGCATCGCCGGCATCATCCTGACCATCGGCATGGCGGTGGATGCCAACGTGCTTATCTTCGAGCGCATCCGCGAGGAGCTGCACGCCGGCCGCACCGTCCGCTCGGCCATCGACCTCGGCTATGAGAAGGCGCTGTCCTCGATCGTCGACGGCAACGTCACGACCCTGATCGCGGCGGCCTTCCTGTTCCAGTTCGGCACCGGCCCGATCCGCGGCTTTGCCGTCACCCTGACTATCGGTCTGCTGGCTTCCATGTTCACGGCCGTGTTCGTGAGCCGCTGGATGTTCGACTTCGTGCTGTCCCGCTGGCGTGTCCAGCGGCTCTCGATCTGAGGCGTCTGTCTCGAGGAGCATGCGATGGAGATCCTGCGCAATACCAATTTTGATTTCATGAAGTACCGGAAGTTCTGGGTCATCTTCTCGCTCATCCTGGTGATGGCGGGAATCGTCTCGGTCTTCTTCCTGCGCAACCTCAACATCGGCGTCGACTTCGCGGGCGGCACCCAGATCAACCTGCAGTTCCGCGAGAAGCCGGACATCACCGAGCTTCGCGGGCTGCTGGGGGGTGCGGGTCTGGAGGAGATCCAGATCCAGCGTTTCGGCACCGAGGAAGAGAACGAGGTCATGGTCCGCACCCGGCTCATGGAGGGCCAGCAGGAGGGGAGCCTCCAGAAGGTCGTCACTGCGCTCGACGCGCGGCTCAACCCCGGCCAGACGGGCAAGCCGGACGTCAACCGCATCGGTGCCGACGCGCTCGCCGGCATCCTGACCCAGGCCAACCCGGACCGCCTGGGCGCCGACGCCCAGGCCCGCTATCTCAAGACCGCGGAGGCGATCCTGGAGAAGCGCCGCGACAAGGGGCTGTTCGAGGGTTGGAACGACGTCGCGGGAGCGGGCGGCCTCAGCCCGGCGGGTCTCCAGGCCCTGCAGCAGCGCGCCACCCTGGGCAACTTCACCGTGCTCGGCGTGGACAACGTCGGCCCGCAGATCGGCAAGGAGCTGCGCAGCCAGGGGTTCTGGGCCGTGGCGCTGTCGCTGCTCGGCATGATGATCTACATCTGGCTCCGCTTCGAGCTGCGCTTCGGCATCGGCGCGATCATGGCCTGCATCCACGACGTGCTGGTCACCCTGTTCCTGTTCACCCTGGCCGGCTACGAGTTCAACCTGACCACGGTCGCGGCGTTCCTGACCCTGATCGGCTACTCGGTCAACGACACGGTGGTCATCTTCGACCGCATCCGCGAGAACATGCGGAAGACCCGCCGCAAGCCGCTGATCGAGATCATGAACGAGAGCATCAACCAGACGCTGTCGCGCACGATCCTGACCGGCGGTTCGACGCTGCTCGCCCTGGCCGCCCTGCTGGCTCTTGGCGGCGACGTGATCCGCGGCTTCGCGTTCGTGATGGCCGTGGGCATCATCGTCGGCACCTACTCGTCCATCTACGTGGCGAGCCCGTTCGCCCTGCTCTGGGAGAGCTACTTCGGCAGCAAGTCGAAGATACGTGGCACTACCGGCGCTACCGGCACTACCGTGGGCACCTCCGGCACCGCCGACACGCCTGCCCACAGCAAGGTCGGGTAGGGGCCTCGCCTGCTGCGAAAGGCCCGCTCTTCAAGAGCGGGCCTTTTTGATTTTCGGAGACGGGTTGGCGCCACCTCGTCTATACTCATGAATCCGGAGCCGTTCCCCTCCGGACCCCCGATCATGGCCACGGTCCGACCTTTCGATCCACCGGTGCATCCTCCCCGGGTGACACGTGTGGATGAAGTGTTCGACACGCTCACCGCCCATGGCCGCGGCTTCGATCCGAGCTTCCTCCGGTCGGTCTACGAGTTTTCCCGCGAGATGCACAAGGATCAGACGCGGCGCTCGGGCGAGCCGTACATGATGCACCCGCTCCACGTCGCCTGGCTCCTGGCCGACCGCTCGTACGACCAGACGTGCGTGGCGGTCGGGCTTCTCCACGACGTG
>JANOCF010001314.1:0-1880 GCA_031412055.1 Holophagales bacterium
GGAAGCAGAAACCGGGCGAACCGCCGAACCGGGGATCAGCCGCTGACGTTCCCGAACCGCCGGCATTGAAGCATCGAGCCCGCCTCTTCAGGTCAGAGGAGGCGGGCATCGGGCGAGTCAGCTGACGAGCTTGTCGTAATCCGCGTGGGTGTCAAGTTTCCCCGACTGGGCGTCCTCTTCGATCTGCCTGTCCCATGCCTCTGCATCGAACTCGTGATACCACTTCCGAAACGAAGCGAGCTCCTCTGCCGAAAGCTCCTGGATTTCTCGTTCGATGTGCTCAATTCGGGTCACTGTCAGGTCTCCTTGTACCGTCAGATATTTTAACAGACGTCCGCGTGGGACTGAGCCGGAATCCTGGAGAGCCGCGGCGGGTTTTATGAGGGGGGACAATCTCATCCCCTGAACGGAGACCGACCATGCTAAAGCGACTTACGACTCTTTCCGCCGCCGCGCTGCTCGTGGCCCTGCCTGTTTTCGCCCACGACCACAAGGAAGCCAAGGGCGCAAAGGACTCAGCGCAGTGCCCGCACTTCCAGGCCGTGTCGGCCTCGATGAGCCAGGCTGCCACCCTGCTCGAGCAGGCGCTCGAGACCAAGGATGCCGCGCAGGTGAAGGTGAAGGTGGCCCAGGCTCGCAAGGAGCTCGCCGGAGCCGAGAAGCACAGGGCTGAATGCGAAAAGATGTGCAGCAAGATGATGGGCGACCACGCCGGTGCGGGACACGCGGGGCACGCTGGGCACGGTGCAGCCGCAGGAACTGCCGGTACCGCCACGGTTGCCAAGGTCGTCGATCCGGTCTGCGGGATGAAGATCGACCCGGCGACCGCCGCCGGCAAGTCGGACTACGCCGGCAAGACCTACTACTTCTGCGACAAGGCCGAGAAGGCGAAGTTCGACGCCGACCCCGCGAAGTACGTGAAGAAGGGCGCCTCGTAAGAAGCCGCCTGCCGGGGTGAGCGCGTGCTCACCCCGCTCCGGCCGAGCCGGTCTTCAGATCCCCCGCCTCCCCTGCCTTTCGAAACCGCCGCACCACCTCCGCTACCGGGAGGATCGACTCGATCCCCTCAACGCTCTTGCCCGCCTGCAGATAGTCCTTGTAGGAAAAGGATCGGACCGCCGAGCGCTTCAGCCGCCAGAGCGACTGGAGGGAGTAGATCGGCACCTCGATCCCGAGCTGCTCGGTGAGGGGCGTGGTCAAGAGGGACATGCCCCCAGCTTAATGCTCTACCCGCACTCCGCGCCAGAAGGCGATGTGGCCCTTGATGTTTTCCGCGGCCGGTTTGGGATCGGGGTAGAACCAGGCGGCGTCGGTGTTCTCGTCGCCGTCCACCACGACCGTGTAGTAGTTGGCCGTCCCCTTCCAGCCGCAGAACGTGTTCGTCTGGCTGGGCTTCAGGTGCTCCGGCTTGATCGCGGCGGCCGGGAAGTAGAGGTTCCCTTCCATGATGACGACGGAGTCGGACTCGGCGATGACCTGCCCCTTCCATAGAGCTCTCGGCATGACACATCCCTCCTTCAACCAATAGAAAAAAATCAATGGACCCGCTCCAAACCGGAATCGGGATCTGTTACTCTCTAGTGCAGCAAACCGGTCTTAGGAGGTCAACCAGATGTCCCGCAGCAGATTTTCTGTGCTGTTCGTGTCCGCTTGTCTCTTGCTCGCCCTGATCGCTCCCGCTGTTTTCGCTGAAGAGCAAAACCTGGAGATGAGTCAGCAGGTAACCCGGCTCGTCGAAGCCGCGGATGCCGACGGTCTCCGCGCCCTCGGCGCCGATGCCCTGCCGGCCATGGCCTGGCTGTACGAGCTGAGCGAAGAGGCCCAGCGAATCCGCATCGCGCGTCTTTTCCACGAGATCGGGACCCGGTCCGACGTGGCCG
>JANOCF010001315.1:0-4265 GCA_031412055.1 Holophagales bacterium
GGCACCCTGCTGCTCGCGGAGGCCGCGAACCGGCAGCGCGAGCTGGCGATCCGCGCGGCCCTCGGGGCGAGCCGGCGCCGTCTCCTGCGCCAGCTCCTGACCGAGAACGTCCTCGTGGCCGTGGCCGGAGGGCTCCTCGGCCTGCTGTTCTCGTTCTGGGGTCTGCACGCCACGGCGGAGGCCCTGAAGCCCTTCCCGTACTGGGCCCGGTTCGAGGTCGGCGGCATGGTCTTGCTCTTCACCCTGGCCGCGTCCGTGGTCTCGGGGCTGCTCTTCGGACTCGTGCCGGCGCTGCAGGTCACCCGGATCGAGCTGCGCCGGACCCTTAAGGATGGCAATGGCGGCCGGCGGAAGCAGGCCAACGGGCAGCGCCTGCGCACGGCCCTCGTGATCGGCGAGGTCGCGATGGCGCTGGTGCTGCTGACCGGCACGTCCCTCCTCGCCCGGAGCTTCTTCGAGCTGCGCAAGGTCGATCCCGGCTTCGACTCGTCGAACCTCCTGACCCTGTGGACGACCCTGCAGGGCGACGCCTACGGCGACATCGAGGTCCGGGGCCGGAGGGCGAACGAGATCTCACGGCGGGTGGCGGCGATTCCCGGCATGGAGTCGGCAGGGGTGGGGCCGTTGCCGCTGTTCGGCGGCGGGACTGTCGGGCGGATCGCCCTCGAAGGCAGAGCCTCGACTCCCGGCAAGGAGCCGTCTCTTCTGACCCTGGGCGTGACTCCCGGCTACCTCTCGACTCTCGCGGTACCGATCCTGCGCGGCCGCCTGTTCACCGGTGAAGAGTCGGAGGAGGGCGCTCCCGTGGCCGTGGTCAGCCGGACGTTCGCGGCGCGGTTTTTTCCACGCTCAAGCCCCGTCGGCCAGCGGCTGCGCCTGCTCGACCGGGAAGGGACCGGCTGGATCCGCATCGTGGGCGTGGCCGGCGACCTGAAGACGGATCTCTGGAAGCCGGCCGGGCCGCAGGTCTACCTCCCTCCGCGGTACGAGCAGATGCACACCGTCGGGATGTTCGTCCGGACCCGGTCCGAGCGCGAGGAGGCCATGCGGAAGATCTGGCGGGCGATCCGGGGGGTCGATCCGGACCTTCCGATCTACAACGTCATGCCCCTGGACGAGGTTCTCAGCGTGAAGCTGGCGTCCGAGCGGACCGTCAGCCAGGGGTTCGCGCTGTTCGGCGCGATCGCGCTCTTCATCGCGGCGATCGGGGTCTACGGGGTGCTCTCCTACTCGGTCTCCCATCGTCTGCGGGAGCTCGGCCTGCGGATCGCTCTTGGGGCAGGAAGGCCGCACGTGCTCGGGCTCGTGCTTCGCCGGGGGATGGCGATGGCCTCTGCCGGGATTGGGATCGGCGTGGCCGCCTCGCTCGCGGTCACCCGACTCCTCGCCCGGATGCTCTACGGCGTCAGCCCGACGGACCCGGCGAGCTTCGTGGCGGTCTCGCTCCTCCTGTTGGGTGTGGCGCTCTGCGCCTGCTGGATTCCGGCCCGGCGGACCATGGACACCGACCCGGCGCGGGCGATCCGGAGCGAGTAAAGGCGCGGGTTGGAACCGGGCTAGAACCGGCTAGAACCCGGGAATCGTGAGGCTCTTGCCGTTGTGCTCGGGGCCGAGCGAGAGGAGGAACGGGGCGGCGCGCTCGGCCCACTTCTCCGGCCCGGGGTAGCTCTTGGCCGACTGGCCGTAGCAGCTGTCCAACATCTCGGTGTGGATCACACCGGGGTTCAGAGCCACGGCGGCCACGCCCCGCGGGAGCTCTTCGGCCAGCGAGCGGGTCAGCCCCTCGATGGCCCACTTCGTGGCGCAGTAGGGCGCGAGCTCCGAGGCGGTCGAGCGGCCCCATCCGGAGCTGAAGTTCACCACCACTCCGCTCCCCCGCTCCAGCATGGCAGGCAGAAAGTGGCGGATGACGTTGTAGGTCCCTTTCAGGTTCACGTCCACGACCAGCCCGAACTCCTCCTCCGGCACCTGCCAGAGCGGGGCGTTGGCGTTGATGACTCCGGCGTTGTTCAGCAGCAGGTCGGGGGGACCGTGGCTCTCCAGTACCTTCTCGGCCCAGGTCTGCACCTGGATCGACGAGGCCACGTTGACCACCTCGAACCGGTGCTCAGCGCCCAGAAGGGAACGAAGCTCCTCGATTTTGGCGCGCGAACGGCCGCACCCGGCCAGCCGATGCCCTTGCTCGGCAAGACGGATGGCTAGGGCGCGGCCCAAGCCCCGAGTGACGCCCGTGAGGACGACCGTGCGGCCTTCGCTGCTCATGGTCAACTCCCAGCATATCAGGCTAGCTCGAACTCGGCGATGACCGGCAGGTGATCGCTGGCCACCCGGGTGATCTGCAGCCGGCAGCGGCGCACGGAGGTCATGCGCAGAGGACCGCGGTAGTAGATCCGGTCCAACCCGCCCTGGGGGGAGAAGGACGGATACGTGGCGATGGCGCCGCGCCGGCCTGTCTTGCTGTCCGTGGCGCATTGAAAGCCCAGACCGTTGGTGAACATCGGCCAAAGCAGCGAGCGCCAGTCGTTGAAGTCGCCGCCCACTACCATCGGGGTGGTCTCGGGCACGCCGCCGAACTCGTGGCAATGGCTGAGCAGCTCGATCTGCTTCTCGCGCTCGCGGGCGGACAGCCCCAGGTGAAGGTTGAACACCTCCATTGTCCGGCCGTCCGGGACCTGCACGGTGGTGTGCTGGCAGCCGCGCCGGATCCAGCTCTGGGCCACGGACAGATCGATGTTGCGCTCGCGCGCGATGGGGAACCTGCTCAGGGTGGCGTTGCCGTAGCGCCCCTTGCGCAGGCTGACGTTGTGCCCGAGCGCGAAGTGGGGATAGCCGGCCATCTGGGCCAACTCCTGCGCCAGGTTCAGCTCCCGCGAGCGCGGCGCCCCCTCGTCGACCTCCTGGAGCAGGACCACGTCGGCCTCGTAGTGGCGCAGGACGCGGACGATCCGCTCCGGGCGGAAGCGGCGGTCCACCCCGATCGCGCGATGGATGTTGTAGGTGAGAACCCTGAGCTTCAGGGGTGGTCCGGATTCCATTTCGACGATTTCAGCCCTCTCTGTGCCGGAGGTTTCCAGGCGAGGCGGACGTTACCTCTCCGGCTCGCTGAAGTCCAATATAGAAGTCCAATATAGTAGCCGCATGCCCATCCGCCGCCTCGTTTCCTGGAGCGACCGCCGGGACGACCGCTCCCTGCTGGCCGTCCTGGCGGCGGCCTTGCTGCTCTGGGTCTGGGTCTGCGCCCCCGTCATCGCCGGCGCGCGGACGTTCTTCCTGCGGGACGTGTTCACAACGCATCTGCCGCTCAAGGCCTTCGGCGCCGAGCAGCTCCGCGAAGGACGGATCCCCGCTTTCAATCCAACATGGGGACTGGGCCAACCCTTCCGGGGGAACCCCAACGCGCTCCCCTTCTACCCGGGGAACGTCTTCTACCTGGTTCTCCCGTTCTGGAGCGCCTTCGGCCTCCACTACGCCCTGCACTGGCTGATCGCCCTGGCCACGATGGGCGCCCTGGCGCGGGGGCTCGGGATGGGCAGGCCGGCCGCTCTCCTCGCGGCGGTCACCTACGCCGGCTCGGGATGGATGCTCTCCGCCCTGACCTTCTACAACCTTCTGGCCGTGGCGGCGTGGTGGCCGCTCGTGCTTCTCGGAGCGGTTCGGGGAGGAAAGAGAGGGATTGCGCTGGGCGGGATCGCCTGCGGGCTCGCGCTGCTGGGCGGCGAGCCCGTGGCCGCGACGCTCGGACTGGTCCCGCTGCTCCTCGCAGGGATCACCCACCTGGGCTGGAAGAGGGGGTTCGCCACCGCCGTGGCCATCGGCGCGGTCGGGCTGCTCATCGCCCTGCCCCAGGTGGTGGCCCTGCTGCGGGTGCTCCCCTTCACCTACCGCGGCGCGCACGGGATGTCGGCCGAGCAGGCCGCCCACTTCACGCTCCACCCGCTGCGCCTGATCGAGCTGATGATCCCCTTCCCCTTCGGCCGTCCCGGCTGGCTCGGACGCTATGGGGTGTGGACGCCATCGATCCTCCCCGTGGTGCCGCTGTTCCTGAGCCTGTACTTCGGAATCGTCGGGCTGGCGCTGGCCGTGGCGGGAGTCCGGAGCCGTCCGGCTTGGGGATTGCTCGGAGCCGCGGGTCTGGCGCTGGCGGTCTTCGCCGGCGATTCGGGAGACCTCCTCGTCCGCCTGAGCCTGGGGCTCTTCCGCTACCCGGAGAAGTTCCTCATCTCGTTGTCCAGCTCCGGCAGCAGGGTTTCGCTCAATTTCATCGG
>JANOCF010001316.1:0-2566 GCA_031412055.1 Holophagales bacterium
CGCCAGGAAGAGAACCAGATCCGTCAGCTCCCGTGGCGAGTCGGTAATCCGCTCCCGGAGCGACGGGGTCACCAGCATGTCAGAGCAGATTCGGTAGTAGAGGTCGTCCCGGAACCTCCCAGCCCGCATCTCGGCCGCGAGATCCCGGTTCGTGGCCGCCACCACCTTGCCCTGAAAGCGCCGGGGCCTGCTCTCCCCCAGGCGCTGGAACATCCGGGTCTCCAGCACCCGCAGCAGCTTCACCTGGATCGCCGGCTCGACCTCTCCGATCTCGTCCAGGAACACGGTGCCGAGCGGCGGACAGACCTCCAGCCAGCCCGTGTGATCCGCTACAGCTCCCGTAAAAGCTCCCCGCCGGTGGCCGAACAGCTCGGACTCGATCAGGGTCGGCGACAGGGCCGACAGGTTCAGCGCGAAGAACGACTCCGCCCAGCTCTCGCGGAAGACTCCAGCGTCCGGATCGAACGGGATGTAGCGCGAGTAGCCGATCGAGCGCGCCACCAGCTCCTTGCCCGTGCCCGACGGACCGGTGACCAGGGTCGTGACGTCTCCCAGGGTGCGGTATAGGGAACGCAGGTAGCGCTTCAGGTCGTGGGTGAAGACCGACTGCCAGACCTGGGCCCGCAGGCGCGCCGCCGGCATGGAGCCGCCCACGATCGAGCGGAAGGTGAAGTGGAAGGCCCGGCGGATCTGGAAGAAGCAGGCGAAGAGATGGGCAGGGTCGAGATCGGCCTCCTGGGCCGGCTCCCGGCGCGCTCCCGGCGCTCCCGGCGCTCCCGGCAATGCCATTAGACGGCTGAAGTCGTCGAGGAAATCGCGGTAGAAGGCGAAGGCCGCGCGCCGCTCCCCCGCCTTGGGGTCCCGGATCACGGCGAGGAAGCGGTCCTGGTACCGGCCGTAGAGGAGGTACATCACGAGGTCGCGGTAGAGAGCGGCGACCTCGCGGGGCGAGCGCGACGTCAAGCGCCCGCGCAGGGACAGAGCCAGATCCTCGGCCCGGGCGGCGATCCTCGCCACGTTGGGGTTCCCCCCCTCCGCATCGGCCCCCGAGTGCCAGACCACGTCGAAAGGCGTGAAGTCGTCTCCCAGCGCCTTCTGCTCCAGCGTCAGGCGCTCCGGCCCGAACGGGTTGCAGTAGGTCAGCCGGGAGACTGCCTCCAGGAACTCCCTCTCGCGGTCGGATAGCACGGGCTGTCGCGTCATCGTCTGCCTCCGTACATCGAATGTACGGACCAACTCTACACCGCCGCCTGCGCCTCCGCCGGCATAGGGCGGGCCACGGATGAGAGGGCGAGCGAAGAGTAGGCGCCCTGCCATATCACCAGATCACCCGCGTCAGGTGGCCGAGGCCCAGGAGGGTCACGGCCACGCACGTCCCCGCCAGCGCGAGCACGCTGAGCCTCGGCTTCACCCCGAGCAGCGCCGCCAGCCCGAACAGGCTGCCGTAGACGTTGGGCAGGAACATCAGCGGCGACGCCCCGATCACCGCCAGCCAGGTCTCGTTGAACGGGTTCGGGCAGTCGTCGTTGGGCACCAGGACCAGGAATCCCAGGACCATGAGCCCCAGCAGGGCAGCTTCCCTGCGGCCGGAGCGGTAGACCAAACCCAGGATCATCGCGGCCAGGAACGCCAGCCCGGTCAGGGCGATGTTGAAGCCGAGCACGCCGCCGACCTCGCGAAAGGCTGCGGGAGCGGACGGCCGGAACGGGTAGAACTGATGCACGGATGAGGTGCAGACGAAGGAGGCGGCCAGCAGGAGCCAGACCACCGCGGCCAGCCGTCCTCCGGAGGGACGGAGCGAGGAACGGGTCCTCCAGACTTCGAAGGTGATGAAGCCGGCCACGACGGCCAGCCCTGCCGTCCCCACGATGAAGAGGGGTACGAACCAGGAAGGGAAGCTCCGCGCCCGAGGGAGGAGGTCCCACGCCGTCTTCGCGGTGAGCGTGGCAGCGACTGCGAAGAGGACCGCGGCGAAGACCGCGATCCGCGGCGTGCTCCGGCCCCCGTCCGGACGCGGAGGCATCATGTGCCGATAGCCGGTCTCAGTCCGGAATGCAGCGGCAACAGTCCGGCGGCGTCAGCTTCAGGTGCTGTCCCGCGGGGCACGAAGCGCAGCGGACGGTCGAACAATCCCGAAGGGTCGTGTCGACCGGCACGCACGCGCAGCAGTTCGGCGGACGGAGGGCCGGGGTCTGCCCCTCCGGGCACGCCGCGCAACGGACGTTGTTGCAGTTACCCTGGCCCTGGCCCTGGCCCTGCCCCTGTCCCATGCTGCCGCCCGTCGCGGTCCCCATGGTCCCGCCAGTCCCGGTAGTTCCACCCGTCCCGGTCGTCCCACCGGTCCCGGTCGTTCCGCCGGTTCCCGTGGTCCCGCCAGTCCCGGTGGTTCCACCGGTATCCATGGTTCCGCCAGTCCCGGTGGTTCCGCCGGTACCCATGGTTCCTGTTCCCGTGGTTCCCGTGGTCCCACCGGTTCCGGTCGTTCCGGTCGTTCCCGACGCTCCGGTCGTTCCCTCGGTCTCCGTGATCCCTTGATCGCCCGTGGTGGTCGTGCCCGTCGTGCCAG
>JANOCF010001317.1:0-8781 GCA_031412055.1 Holophagales bacterium
GACTTGATGTGGAATCGATTTACAACTGCGCCCGAGGAGTGGCCGACGTAGCCCAGCCCCGAGGCCTGGGTGATGTCGCGGAACTTCCCCCGGGCGAAGGGTGGCATTCCTGGAACCTTTTCCGAAGCGGCCACGTAGTGGGCAGCGGAGGGCTCGCCCAATGAACGTCCTTTCGTCCCTGCGCTCGACTGCCCGCGGCTTCCGCAAAGCTCCTGGCTTCTTCTTTCTCGCCGTCCTCACCCTCGGGCTGGGGATCGGCGCCAACTCCGCGATCTTCACCGTGGTCAATGCCGTGCTGATCCAGCCGTTGCCTTACGCGGAGCCGGACCGGATCGTCTCGGTGATGCAGACGGCGCCCGGAGTCGGAGAGGACCGGCTCGAGCAATCGACTGGGACGTACATGCTCTACCGCCGGGAGAACAAGGTCCTGGAGGACATGGGGATCTACTGGGACGGCTCGGTCACCCTGACCGGCGACCGCGAGCCCGAGAGGCCGGGTGCCTCCGGCGTGACGCCGTCGATCTTCCACGTGCTCAAGGCTCCGCCCGCGCTGGGCCGGACTTTCGTCGACGAGGAAGGCCGGCCCGGCGGCGAGCCTCCGGTGATCCTCTCCCACGGCCTCTGGCAGCGCCGGTTCGGCGGCGATCCCCAGGTGATCGGCAAGGACCTGAAGGTCGACGGCGTGGTGCGCCGGGTCGTCGGGGTCATGCCCGAGTCGTTCCATTTCCCGACCGGAGAGGTGGAGCTCTGGGTGCCGCTGGTCATCGATCCGGCCGACCTGGCCGCGGGCAACTTCAACTTCCCGGGAGTGGGACGGCTCCGTCCGGGCGTCTCGCCGGAGCAGGCCGAGCGGGACCTCTCCGCGCTGGTCTGGCGCATCCCGGAGGTCCTCGGCGGCGACATCAACGAAGGGATGCTCAAGCAGGCCCGGTTCGCGGTGCTCGTCGACCCGCTGCGCAACGCGGTGGTCGGCGACATCGAGCGGACGCTCTGGCTGCTGCTGGGGAGCGTGGGGCTGATCCTGCTCATCGCCTGCGTCAACGTGGCCAATCTCTATCTCGTGCGGGCCGAGGGCCGGCAGCGGGAGGTGGCGGTGCGCACCGCGATCGGGGCGTCCCGCTCCGAGATCGTCCGCGTGTTCCTGGGCGAGAGCATCGCCCTTTCCCTGGCCGGCGGCGTCGTCGGACTGTTCCTGGCCGCGGCCGGCGTACGCCTGCTGCTGGCGCTGGAGCCCCAGGGCATCCCGCGGCTGGAGGAGATCGGGATCGACGCGTCCGTGATCGCCTTCACGTTGCTGCTGTCGGTCCTGATGGGCCTCTTCATCGGCGGCTTCGCGGCGCTCCGCTACGGCTCGCCGGACCTGGTGCCGGCCCTCAAAGAGGGTGGACGCGGCGGTACCGCGGGCCGGGCCCGGCACCGGGCGCGTCAGGTGCTGGTGGTGGTCCAGGTGGCCCTGGCGCTCGTGCTCCTGGTCGGCTCCGGCCTGATGATGAGGAGCTTCTGGCGGCTGGCGAGCGTGGACCCCGGGGTCGATTCCGCGGGTGTGCTGACTACGCGGATCGACCTGCCCGATTCGGAGTATCCGGACGTGTTCGTGACCGGGCGGTTCGTCCACCAGCTGCTGGAGAAGGTCCGGGAGGTGCCGGGAGTGGAGCTGGCGGGCACGACCACCACGCTCCCCCTGAGCGGAGGGCGCTCGACGAGCACGCATCACGTCGAGGACCACCCGCTGCCGCCGGACGCGGTGCCGTTCCTGCTCGGCACCCGCTTCGCCAGCCCGGGCTACTTCGAGGCCATGGGGATTCCGCTGGTGGAGGGCCAGAGCTTCGAGCGGATCGATACGGAGCGGCGGTCGGATGGGGTGATCATCAGCCAGTCCGTGGCCCGGCGCTTCTGGCCGGGGAAGAGCGCGCTGGGCAAGCGCCTGACCCCGGGCATGGCCGGCAGCTCGCCGTGGTTCACCATCGTCGGGGTGGTCGGCGACGTGCGGGAGTACGGTCTGCACGAGAAGCCGACCGAGGCCATCTACTACCCGCTGGTGCGGCTCCAGACGGACGACGACGGGGATGAGTGGGTGCCGAACAGCTTCAGCATCACGGTCAAGGCCAGGCCGGGGATCGATCCGCTCTCCCTGGCCGAGCCGGTGCGCAAGGCGGTCTGGTCGATCGACCCGAATCTCCCGCTGTCGGCCACGCGGAGCATGGAGCAGGTGGTGGAGCGCTCGATGGCGCGCGTCTCCTTCACCATGCTGCTCCTGGCCATCGGCGCCACGGTCGCCCTGCTCCTCGGCGCGGTGGGGATCTACGGCGTCATCTCCTATGTCGTCAGCCAGCGCACGCAGGAGATCGGCGTGCGCATGGCCCTGGGGGCGAAGCGGGGAGACGTGTCCGGCATGGTGCTCAAGGAGGGGATGGTCCTGACCCTGCTGGGGATCGGCTTCGGCTTGGCGGCCTCGCTCGCCGTCACGCGCCTGATGAGGGCGCTGCTGTTCGAGGTGAGCCCGAACGATCCCGCAACGTTCGCGGCTGTTCCTGTAATCCTGGCCGTGGTGGCGCTCCTGGCGAGCTATATTCCGGCCCGCAGGGCCGCCTCGGTGACGCCGCTGGAGGCGATCCGCTACGAGTAATCCGCGGCGGCCCGGCCTTCGTAACCCTCCTGAAGCCAGGCCGCGATGGCCTGGCTTCTCTGGAGAGGAGAAGGTTGTGCGCAAAGCAGTGCTCGCATTCCAGTTCGCGTTGGGGGTGACCGCTCTCTTCAACGCCCCCGCCTCTGCCGACTGCCGCGGCAGCGAGAGCCGTCTCAAGGTTGTCGGCCTCACGAACGATCAAAGGCTGATCTGTTTCAACGCGGACAGCCCATCCAACTCCGACAATCTCGGCGAGATTTCGGGCATGTCGGGCGACACCCGCCTGGTCGGCATCGACTTCCGCCCGGCCACGGGCGAGCTGTATGGCATCGGCAATTCCGGCGGCATCTACGTCCTCGATACGGACGACGCCTCGGCCTCGTTGCGCGGGCAGCTCAACACGGCGCTCACCGGCACCAACTTCGGCGTGGACTTCAATCCCGTGGTGGACCGGTTGCGCATCGTCAGCGACACGGGGCAGAACCTGCGCGTGGATGTCTCCACGGGCGCCGTCACGACCGACACGGTCCTTGCGACCACCGCGACGGCCACGGGCGTGACCGCTGCCGCCTACACGAACAACGATTCGGACGCCAACACGGGCACGACGCTGTTCGACATCGACACGACCAACGATCAACTGGTCATCCAGGCGCCTCCGAACGCCGGGTCGCTCAACGCGGTGGGCAAGCTGCTGGTGGATGCGTCCTCCGCGGCCGGTTTCGACATCTACAGCACGCTTCGGGGCGGCGGCTCCGCGGTCAACGTGCAGGGTTTCGCGGCCCTGACCTCCGGCGGGCGCACGCGCTTCTACAGGATCAACCTGCTCAGCGGGCGGGCGTGGATGGCGGGGACGTTCCGCAGCAACGATCAGGTGATCGACGTCGCGGTCCCTCTGCGCCAGCGCGGCCGCTGACCGCTATCGGGGCATTTCGTCGGTGTAGCCGGTGAGCTCGACGTAGCCCCGGCCCCGCACCGGCCGTCCGCGGGAGGTCCCTTCGATCCTGACCGCCCCTTCCCAGTAGCGGATGGAGACGTCGAGCTCCTGGTCCTCGATCAGGGGCTCGACCGTCAGGTCCAGGTTCGCGGAGGGGATGCGCAGCCGCCATCGGGAGGGGTAGACGGCGCCGCTGCGGGGACTCTCCCAGCGGTCCAGGACGTCCAGCCTGAAGTCGGAGAGATTGAGGTGCCGCGGCTCGCCCCGGGGTCCGACCAGGGTGCCGCTGCTCGTGGCATCGGGGGTGCCGTCGCGGTCGCGGAGCTGGTAGAGCATGAGGTCCTGGCCGTCGTCCAACTGGAGGGCGAACCAGTCCCAGCCGATCTGGTTCTCGCCCAGGGAGCTGGTGCTCCACTCGCGGTCCATCCAGGCCAGCCCACCGACCTCGAAACTTTCAAAGGTTTCGTTTCCCATACGGACCGTGCCCGAGGCGGGCATGCGGGTGAGCGAGTAGTAGTAGGAGGCGTTGCCCGCCTCGGCGCTCTTCTGGCTCAAGCCCCGCTCGCCCTGGAGCACCGGCGGCTTGCCCTGTTGCAGGACCAGGTCGATGGCCGTGCCGTCCTCCGCGGCCCGGATCCGCATCGGCGGCGCCTGGCCTCCAGTGGACTCCGCTGACCAGTCTTCCAGCCAGACGCGGAACGGCTCGCCTTCGGCGCCCGCGAGTCCGAGGGACCCACGGCTCCAGCGCTCGAAGGAATGAAAGCGTCCGCTCTCAACGTCGGTCACGGTGAAGTGGGCGAGCCAGGCCTGCCGTGTTGCCCAGGCGGACGCCCGCTCAGGCATCTTAGGGGTGATCGGCGCGAAGGCCGAGCGGAAGAACGTGAGCTGGAACCCGAACCGCCGTCCTTCGCGGGTGGAGAGGTTGCCCGTGTAGTACCACCACTCCGTGCGGAACTCGGGATGAGGTCCGTGGTCCGCGGGGAAGAGGAACTCCCGGGGTGAGATGGCGCGGGCATAGCCTTCGTTGTTTTCGGCCCGCAGGGCGCCGGACACGGAGAGCGAGGCGTTGGGGAGGCGGTCGGGCTCGCGACAGGCAGATAAAAGCAGGGCGAGGAGGAACAGAACCTTCCGCATCCTCACTCCTCCCGCAGCGCCAGTGCCGGCGACGTCCGGGCCATCTTCCAGGCCGGATAGATCCCGGCCAGCAGCGCCGCGGCCAGCGCCAGGATCACGGCCTCGACCAGGATCATCGGGTCCACCTCCATCCGGATCGTCCAGCCGAAAGACCGCCGGTTGATCACGAAGATCATGATCGCCGCGAGCGCCAGCCCGACCGGCAGCGAGAGCAGGCCCGCGGCCAGTCCCATCAGCCCGGTCTGGGAGGTGACGAGCTGCCAGACCTGTCCGGGAGTCACCCCGTTGGCCCGCAGCACGCCCAGCTCCCGGGCGCGCTCGAGCTGCAAGGCCATCAGGGCCGAGAGAACTCCCACGAACGCGACCAGCGCCGCGAGCATGCGGAGCACCGCCGTGATCTGGAAGGTGCGGTCGAAGATCTCCATGGAAATCTTCTTGAGGTCGCGGTTGGACTGGATGGACAGCCCCTCTCCGCCGGGTTCGCGGGCCAGGGAGGAGCGCAGCCGCCGGATCGTCCCCCGGACCTCGGCGCCCGGCGCCAGGTTCACCGAGAAGCCGGTGAGGGGACGGTCGTTCCAGTGGCGGAGATACGTCTGGCGGCTCATCAGCACCAGCCCCTGGTCCGACGCGTAGTCGTAGTAGATCCCCGCGACCGGAAAGTCGCGCTCCCCCGCGGAGGTTCGCAGCCGGACGACGTCCCCTCGCCCCACGTTCCGCCGGTGGGCGAAGGGCTCGGACACGAGCACGGCGCCTCCTTCCAGGAAAGCGGGCCAGGCCTCGTCCGGACGCCCCTCCTTGAGCTCGTAGGCTTCCGCCCCGCGCCGGTCGATGCCCAGTATGATCAGGCGGACAGGGCCGTCCGGCGACGCCACTTCGGTCCGGCGCAGGAGGGTGATCCCTGCCACTCCCGGCACGTTCGCGGCGCGCTGGGCCACTTCCGGGTACAGGTCGCCGCCGCTGAACCCGCCGGCCCGGCTCGGCGCTCCCACATAGATGTCTGCGCGCAGCGTGGACTCCAGCCAGCGCACCACGGTCCCGCGGAAGCTGTCGATCATGATCCCGATGCCTATCGTGGTCGACACGGCGATCACCAGCGCCGCGATCGCCACGGCGGTGCGGGAGAGGGAAGCCACCACACCGCCGGCCGCCATCCGGCCCAGGATGCCGAACAGCGCGCCCATGGGCGGCCGGAGAACCCGCATCAGGAGCACCGTCCCTGCGGGAGCGAGCAGGGCGAAGCCGAGGATCACCGCGAACAGTCCGGTAAAGCTCACCAGCAGCTCCGGGATTGCCAGCAGCCCCGCCCCGAGGAGCAGGAGACCAGCCCCGGCCAGCGTCACCCGGGGAAGGGCTTTGCGGAGGCGCCCTTCGAGGGCCGACCGGGTGAGCACGGCGCGGGGAGGCGCCTTGGTGGCCTCGATGGCCGGGGCAAGCGCGGCCGCCAGCGTGGCCCCGATGCCGATCACGCCCGCCTTGACCAGCACCCCTGCCGGCAAGGCCAGTTCGCGGACCGAGACCACGAAGTAGAGGTCGTTGATGGTCTGGGTGACCAGCCGGACCAGCTCGCGGGCGAGGAGCACTCCAGCGCCCAGGCCCAGGGCGGTCCCGGCGAGCGCGACCACCGCGGCCTCGCCGAGCACCAGCGCGAAGATCTGGCCTCGGGTCACTCCCAGCGCCCGGAAGATGCCGATGAGCGTCCGCCGCTGCACCACGGAGAAGACCATGGTGTTGTAGATCAGGAAGACTCCGCAGACCAGCGCCAGCAGCGAGAGGGCGGTCAGGTTGAGCCGGAAGGCCCGGGTCATCTCCTGGGTGGTCTCGGTCCGCGCGCTGGAGCGGACCATCTGGGCGCTCGGCGGCAGGGCGGCGGCGGCTTCCCGGAGGAGGCTCTCCGAGTCGTCTGGCCCCTCTGGAACGATCAGATCGATCCGGTCGAGCTTGCCGACCCGTCCGAGCACCTCCTGGGCGGCCGCGATGTCCATCACCAGGAGGTCGTTGATCGCGTTGCGGGTGCTCTCGTCCCGTGGCTCCAGCGTTCCGATCAGGGAGATCTCCCGCATGGTCCCGCCGACCCGGATGGAGAAGGAACCGCCTGTCTCGACTCCCATCTCCCGGGCCGTGAGCGAGGACAGCACCCCGGCGCTCGGCCGGGTGAGCAGGGGAGCGAGATCGACCGAGGTCCCTTCCTCCCGGGTCGCTCCGCCGCCGCCGCTCAGGTAGGGTCGGAACGGGCGCTCCGAGAACGGATCGATGCCGAGCAGGTGGAGGATCCGGCCCGGCTTGCCCGCTTTTCCGGGCACGCGGACATAGCCTTCGACCACCGGTGCCGCAAGGATGTCCGTCTCCAGGACCAGCCTGCGGAAGGCCGAGTCGGGAAGCCCTTCGGGTCCGCCGGTCACCTGGTGAGTGGCGCGGCCGGTCACGGCCTCGGTGGACAGGGTGAAGGCGCGGGTGGCGCTGGAGTTGGCGAGGTCGATCGAGACGATGACCGCCACGCCCAGGGCTACCCCGAGGACCGCGAGCCCGAACTGCCAGGGGTGCCGGACGAGATGGCGGAGGCTGGAACGGCGGAGAAGGCTCAACCGTCCTCCACCAGCTTGCCGTTTTCGACGCGGAAGACGCGGTCGGCGAGCCCGACCACCTCGCGGCCGTGGGTGACCATGACCATGGTCTTGCCGGCCTGCCGGGTGAGCCGGTCGAGGATCTCCAGCACCTGGAGACCCGTCTCGAGATCGAGGTTGCCGGTGGGCTCGTCGGCGAGCACGAGCAGGGGATCGTGGGCCAGGGCGCGAGCTACGGCCACCCGCTGCTGCTCGCCGCCGGAGAGCCGGTCGGGATAGCTGCCGGCCCGGTCGCCGAGCCCCACCTCCGCGAGGAGGTCGAGAGCGGATTTCCGCTGCGCGGCGCTCACCCTTCCTTTCAGCTCGAGAGGGAGAAGGAGGTTCTCCTCGACCGTGAGCGTGGGGATCAGGTTGAAGAACTGGAACACGAACCCGATCCGGTCGCGCCGGAACAGCGTCCGCTCGCGTTCGGACAGTCGGGTGAGGGAGACGCCGTCGACGATCACCTCGCCAGAATCAGGGAGGTCGATCCCGGAGAGCAGGTTGAGCAGCGTGGACTTGCCCGATCCGCTCCGCCCCACGAGCACCGTGAGCTCGCCGCGCTGGATCGAAACGCTGGCGTCTCGGAGCACCGTGCGCTGCCGGTTTCCCTCCTCGTAGGCCTTGGTGAGGTTGCGGATCTCGATGAGTGGGAGGAGGGCCATGGGAGCCACATCCTAGACGACCCCAAGGCTCACTGTCTTGTTTTTGCCTTCTCCCGGCACCTATCATCCGGGTGGCATCAATCATCTAGCTTCGCTCATTCACTTATGAATACGGCCGCCGTGTCTTCGGCGGTATTGGAGGGATCTGTCGTGAGAAAGCCTCTTCCCGAGCCCTGGCGGGTCAAAGTTGTCGAGAAGGTCAAAGTATTGAGCCGCGAGGAGCGCGAAAAAGTGCTCGTGGATGGTGGCTTCAGCATGTTCTCCATCCCTTCGGAGGCGGTCTACATCGACCTCTTCACCGATTCCGGAACGTCGGCTATGTCCGACTGGCAGTGGGGCGGCCTCATGCAGGGCGACGAAGCCTACGCCGGCTCCCGCAACTTCTTCCACCTCAAGGAGGCCATCGAGGACGTCTTCGGCTTCCCCTACTTCCTCCCGACCCACCAGGGCCGGGCCGCCGAGAACCTGTTCTTCTCCTACCTGCTCCGCGATCCCAAGGGGAAGACAATCCCCAGCAACACCCACTTCGACACCACCCGGGCCAACATCGAGGTCAACGGCGGCACCTGCGCCGACCTCGTCGTCGACGAGGCGCGCGACCCCAACTCCGAGCTGCCCTTCAAGGGGAACATGGACCTGGCCAAGCTCCGCCGCTTCTTCGAGGAGACGCCGCGGGAGAACGTCCCGGTCTGCATGCTCACACTGACCAACAACGCCGGGGGAGGCCAGCCGGTCTCGCTCGCCAACGTCAAGGCCACCTCGGAGCTCTGCCGCGAGTTCGGCGTCCCGCTCTATATCGACGCCTGCCGCTTCGCCGAG
>JANOCF010001318.1:0-3910 GCA_031412055.1 Holophagales bacterium
CTTCGCAAAACCTGCCCTGACCGTCCTCCTGGTCCTCGCCGCTGCCATTGCCGGCGCGGTGTGGCTGACCGAACTGGAGCGTGACGTCTTCCCCGACCTCGCGACTCCGGTTTTCAGTGTCTTCGTCCAGAACGCGGCCATGGGGGCCGAGGAGCTGGAGACCGGCGTTGCAATCCCGCTGGAGGTGGCGCTCTCGGGCCTGCCCGAAGTGCGCCGCATTCGCTCGACCTCCCAGCCCGGCGTGGCCCTGGTTCGGATCGAGTTCGAGCCGGACGCCGACTACTACCTCTCGCGCCAGCTCGTCACCGAGCGAGTCAACCAGGTGGCGCGGGAGCTCCCCCCGGGGACCGACGCTCCGCTGGTCTCCAGCCTCACGGGCCGGCTCAACGAAGTGGTGGAGATCGTGCTCGAAGCGAAGCCCGGAACAGCCGGCCTCATGGAGCTGCGCGACCTTGCAGACTACGAGGTGAGAAACCGCCTCCTTGGAGTGCCCGGAGTGGCAGCCGTCGAGGTGCTGGGAGGGCACCTGCGCCAGTTCCAGGTGCAGCTCGACCCCGAGCGCATGGCAGCCCTGGGAGTGACCCTCGGGGAGGTCATGACGGCGGTGCGGAGGTCCAACGAGAACGCGGCCGGGGGCTTCGTCGCCCAGGGATCGATCGAGTGGACCGTGCGGGCCGTGGGCCGGGCCGAGAACGTCGGCGATCTGAGCGCGACGGTGGTTGCCATGCGCGACACAACCCCCGTGCTGCTGGGAGAGGTGGCCGAGGTGAGAGAGGCCCCGGCGGTCCGCCGCGGCATGGCCCACGGGCTGGGCTCGGAGATCGTCAACTGCCGGATCACCAAGCAGTTCGGCGCCGACACGGTCTCCGTGGCGCGCGGTGTGCGCGCAGCCATCGAGGACCTGTCGAAGAGCATGCCGCCGGGAGTCCAGGTGCGCATCCTCTACGACCAGGCCGAGCTGGTCTCGTCCGCCCTGGGCGGCGTGGGACGCGCCGTGCTCCTGGGAGCGGTGCTGGTGGTGGCCGTCCTCTTCCTGCTCCTGGGGAACCTGCGGGCCGCTCTCATCGTCACCGTCACGCTCCCGCTGTCGATCGCGCTGGCCGGACTGATCCTGAAGCCCGCCGGCATCGGCCTCAACACCCTGACCCTCGGCGGGCTCGCCATCGCCGTGGGCCTGCTGGTGGACGCCGCAATCATCCTGACCGAGAACGTCTTCCACCGCCTGACGGTCTCCTCGAGGGAGAGGCCGAGGCGGGAGGTGGTGCTCGACGCCGCCATCGAAGTGGGCCGCCCCATCGCCTTCGCAACCCTGATCGTGATCGCGGTCTTCATCCCTCTGTTCGCCATGAGCGGCATCGAGGGTCGCATGTACCGGCCGCTAGCAGCGGCGGTGGTGGCTTCCATGGCCGCCTCGCTGGCCCTCGCCGTTACTCTGGTGCCGGTTCTCGCCGGGTGGCTGCTCCGCCCCGCGCAGCCGGGTAAGGAAGAGGACGTGGCCATCATCCGCCGCGTCAAGGCGGTCTATGCGCCGCTGCTCGACCGCTGCATGCGCCGGGCAGGGCTGGTTCGCGTGCTCGCGCTCGCGGTCACCATCCCGGCCCTGTTCCTCGCCTCCCGGATCGGCTCCGACTTCATGCCCAGCCTGGACGAGGGGGCGCTCCTGCTCCAGACCATCCTGCCGCCCGAGGCTTCCCTGGAAGAGGTGGACCGCCGCAACCACCGAGTTGAGGACGTTCTCCGCAAGTTTCCGGAGGTCCGAGAGGTTGTGCGGCGGACCGGCCGCGCCGAGCGCACCGAGGACCCGATGCCCCACGTGATCTCAGACGTGCTCGTGGTGCTCAACCCCGACCGCTCTCGGCCCATGGAGGAGTTGGAGGAGGAGATGCGGGAAAAGCTGGAGAAGGTCCCCGGGGTGGCGGTGCTCTTCACCACCCCTCTGGGGATGCGGATCGACGAGGGCCTGGGCGGCACTCCCGCCGATGTCCAGGTCCGGATCTATGGCCCTGACCTCGACCGCCTGGCCAGTCTGGCCGGGGAGGCCCGGGAGCTGATGGAGCCCATCGAAGGGATCGCCGACCTCCGGGCCGAGACGCTGACCGGCCTGCCGCAGATCCGGATCACGGTCGACCGCGAAGCCGTGGCGCGGGTGGGGCTCGCTCCCGCGGACGTGATCGATGCTCTCCGGATCGGGCTCGCCGGCGAAGAGGTCTCGCAGGTTTGGGTGGGACAGCGCCGCTTCGATCTGGTCGTGCGGCTCGCGGACGACCGGCGCGGCGATTTTTCGGCCCTCGAATCCCTCCTGATCGACGGCCGGGACGGCACCCGCATCCCCCTCGGGCAGCTCGCCCGCATCGAGCGCACCTTCGGTCCCGCGTCCCTCCAGCGCGAGGCAGGTAGCCGGAGAATCGCCGTGGAGGCGAGCGTCGCCGGCCGGGACCTGGGGAGCACGGCCGCCGAGGTGCGCGAGCGCCTGTCCGAGGGGCTGGACATGCCCACCGGCTACTTTTTCGACATCGGCGGCCGGGTCGAGAACCAGGCGCGGGCCTTGCGCTCCCTGGGCCTTGCCATCGCCGTGGCCCTGCTAGCCGTCCTCGTGCTCCTCTACCTGGCGCTCGGGTCTTTCGCCGAGACGATGGTGATCCTTGCCACCCTTCCGGACGCCTTCGTGGGCGGCATCATCGCGCTCTGGCTTGCAGGGGAAACCTGGAATGTCTCTTCCCTGGTTGGGCTGATCGGCCTTTTCGGTATCGCGGTGCAGAACGGCCTCGTGCTCGTCTCGCAGACCCGTTCCCTGATCGCGGAGGGACGGCCCTTCGAGGAAGCCCTCCGGGAGGCGTCCATCGGCCGCGTGCGCCCCAAGCTGATGACGGCGGGCTGCGCGATGCTGGGCCTCCTGCCGCTGCTCATCCTGAACCTCCATGGCTCCGAGATCGAGAGGCCACTAGCGGTCGTGATGATCGGCGGTCTCGTGACCTCGACCCTCTTCACCCTGCTCGCGCTGCCGACCTTCTACCAGTGGGTCCACCAGATTCAAGAGCGGCTGCACGCGAAGCGGACCCTGCGGGAGGCGGCATGAGCCAGCACTATCGAATTCGCGGCATGGACTGCGCCGAAGAGATCGCGATCCTCAGGCGCGAGATCGGCCCCCTGGTCGGGGGAGAAGGGAATCTCTCCTTCGATCTCCTGAAGGCCAGGATGACAGTGGCCGCGCCCGTAGCCGAGCGGGAGATCGTCACCGCGGTCGAGCGCACCGGCATGCGAGCTCAGGTCTGGAAGGAAGCCAGCGAAGGCGCCGAGCCGGTAGGTATCTGGCAACGCTGGGGGCGGACCGTGCTGACCACCGTGAGCGGAGTCGGCACCCTTGCCGGATTCGCCACGCACGCCTGGATCGCCGGAGGGCTTACCGAAGCGGTGGGCTCCGAAGGCGCAGGGCTGGCGCACCCAGTCCCCCTCGCGGCCAGGATCCTGTACGCCATCGCCATCCTCGCCGGGGTCTGGACCGTCCTGCCGAAGGCCTGGTTCGCGCTGCGCCGCCTGCGCCCTGACATGAACCTGCTCATGGTGATCGCCGTGCTGGGAGCGGTCATCATCGGCGAGTGGTTCGAGGGGGCGACCGTGGCCTTCCTTTTCGCGCTCTCTCTGGCCCTGGAGTCCTGGAGCATAGGGAGAGCCCGGCGAGCCGTGGCAGCCCTGATGGACCTCGCTCCGCAGATGGCGCGCATCCGGCAGCCAGGCGGTGTCGAAGAGGAGGTGCCCGCCGAGCAGGTGGAGGTAGGGACGGTCCTCGTCGTCAAGCCCGGCGAGAGAATCCCGCTCGACGGACGCGTCGTTTCGGGCACCAGCGCCGTCAACCAGGCGCCGATCACGGGCGAGAGCATCCCGGTCGACAAGGCGGTGGGCGCCGATGTCT
>JANOCF010001319.1:0-2575 GCA_031412055.1 Holophagales bacterium
GCGCCCGGCTTCTCAGGCGGTGGCATCGAGCGGGCCATCCTGGAAAACTGCCCGCGCGGAGACGAGGTCCTCGGCCGCCTCGCCATGGTGCTCGACTGGGGCAAGGTCCAGGACAAGGTGATCCCCGATCCCGGTGACGAGTGGCTCTCCACGTTCCTCTCCTACTCCACCGAGCTGCCCGAGGGCGCCCAGACCTTCCCGGCCCAGGTCGAGATCTCCTTCCCGGGCCGCTTCGGCAGCCGCACCACCGTGCAGGGGCTGGTCAGCATCCCCAAGGAGGAGGTCCGGACCGAGCAGATCAAGGACCTCGCCTCCTACAACTTCATCGTCGACGGCGAGGTGCTCTACAAGGGCGAGCTGTTCGAGCACTTCCGCTACCGCTTCGTCCTGCCCGAGACCCAGGCCCCCGAGACCGAGGCCGGCGCCCAGACCCGGGCAGGGATGCCGGCGAGCAGCGTCCCCCTGGTGTTCCAGCGCTACCTCCGGCCGGGCAGCTACACCCTGATGCTCAAGATCGAGGACACCAGCGGCAAGCGCTTCTTCCGCGAGCAGCGGGAGCTGGAGGTGCCCTCGGTCGACGTGGCTGCCTTGACGGCAGCCTCTACCGGAGCTCTCGCCGAGGCCAACGCCGGAGCGGTCCTCTCCGACGAGCAGAACATCCGCATCCTCCCGCCGCCTCCGGGCCTGATCACCGGCACGGTCCGCCTCCAGGCGTCGACCACCGGCGAGGGGATCGCCAGGGTGAGCTTCCTGCTCAACGGCAAGCCGATCCTCACCAAGTCCAAGCCGCCGTACAGCGTCGAGCTGAACGTGGGCGGCCAGCCGCGCATCCACACCTTGCGGGCGGTGGCCCTGGGAGCTTCGGGCGAGAAGCTGGCCGAGGACGAGATCCTCCTCAACACCGGTCCCCACCGCTTCTCCGTGCGGCTGCTGGAGCCGCAGTCGGGCAAGAGCTACCACTCAAGCCTCCGCGCCCAGGCCCAGGTGGACGTCCCCGAGGGAGAGAAGCTGGAGCGGGTCGAGCTTTATCTCAACGAGACCCTGCTCGCCACCCTGTACCAGCCGCCGTTCGTGCAGCCGATCCTGATCCCGCGGAACCAGGAGCTCACCTACGTCCGGGCCGTTGCCTACCTCGCGGACGGCAACTCCAGCGAGGACACGGTCCTGGTCAACGTGCCGGGCGACTTCAACGACCAGGTGAAAGTTCAGTTCGTCGAGCTCTTCACCTCCGTGGTGGACGGCCGGCAGCGGCCGGTCGAAGGGCTGACCCGGGACGACTTCAAGGTGTTCGAGGACGGCGTCGAGCAGCAGGTGCGGCGCTTCGAGCTGGTCAAGGACGTGCCGATCTATGCCGGCGTGCTCCTCGACACCTCGGGCTCGATGGGCGAGCAGCAAGGCCAGAAGCTGGAGGCGGCCGTGCGCGCGGCCCTGACGTTCTTCGAGAACGTCATCACCCCCAAGGACCGGGCTGCCGTCATCACGTTCGCGGACGAGCCGAGCCTGGCCGTGCGCTTCACCAACCAGCAGGAGGTCCTGGCGGGCGGACTCGCCGGACTCACGGCCGAGGGCGACACCGCGCTCCACGACAGCCTGGTCTATGCCCTTCACTACTTCGGCGGCCTCAAGGGGAAGCGGGCCATCGTCCTGCTTTCGGACGGCCAGGATTTCGGCAGCAGGTACACCTACGCCGAGGCCCTGGAGTACGCCAAGCGCAGCGGCGTGGCCGTCTACGCGGTGGGGATCGACCTCAAGGAGTTCGAGGTCCGCACCAAGCTGCAGCGGCTGGCCGACGAGACCGGCGGGCGCGCCTTCTTCGTAGGCGCCGGCGCCGAGCTCGAAAAGGTCTTCGAGACGGTCGAGAAGGAGCTGCGCTCCCAGTACATGCTCGCCTACCAGTCCACGGGCAGCGGGCCCGACGACAAGTTCCGCGCCGTCGAGGTCAAGGTGTCCAAGCCCGGCCTCGAAGCCAAGACCCTGAAGGGCTACTACCCCTGAGATCCCGACCGAGCCTGGTCCTCGCTTCGGCGTCCCCCAGGCGGCGCGAGCTGCTCGGGGGACTCGGCGTGCGCTTCACCGTCCGCGCCGCGGACCTGGACGAGACGCCGCGTCCGGGCGAGGCTCCCCGCGACTACGTGCTCCGCCTGGCTGCCGAAAAGGCTGGAGCGCAGGCTCAACCCGGAGAGCTGGTCCTGGCGGCGGACACGGTGGTGGTGGTGGACGGCGAGATCCTGGGCAAGCCCCGCGACCCGGAAGACGCGAAGCGCATGCTTCGGCTCCTCTCCGGCCGGACTCACACCGTGCTCACCGGGATCGCTCTGGAGTCGGATGAGGGGAGGCTCGCCGACGTGGACGAGTCCGAGGTCCGCGTGGCCGCGCTCTCCGGCGAGGAGATCGACTGGTACGTGGCCACGGACGAGCCCCGGGACAAGGCCGGAGCCTATGCCATCCAGGGTCTCGGCTCGCTGTTCGTGGAGTCCGTGGAGGGCAACTACTCCAACGTGGTCGGCCTGCCCATCCCCGGGATCTACCGGCTGTTCGCCCGGCTGGGCTACGACCTCAAGGCGTTTCGGGACTC
>JANOCF010001320.1:0-1562 GCA_031412055.1 Holophagales bacterium
GCACATGACGCCGCCGCCGTCGCGCCGACAGCGGCCGACTCCCACGCAGCGCAGCACGGCCCGGGAGAGGAGGCCGTCGTCGCCGGGGAAGCGGAAGACCGTCTCCGGCTCTTCCAGGCGGGTCCGGAGCCGGAGGTCGGCATCCAGGGGCAGGGGATCGACGACCTTGCCGGGATTCATGTGGCCGTCCGGGTCCCAGATCGTCTTGAACTCGCGGAAGGCCCGGCACAGCTGCTCGCCGAACATCCGGGGGAGCAACTCGGCGCGGCCCTGCCCGTCGCCGTGCTCGCCGGAGAGCGATCCGCCGTGAGAAGCCACGAGGTCGGCGGCTTCCTCCAGGAAGGCGCGGTATGTCTTCACTCCCTCAGTAGTGGCGAGGTCGAAGTTGATGCGGGCGTGGAGGCAGCCTTCCCCGAAATGCCCATAGAGGGCGGCGCCGTACCCGAAGCGGCCGAGCAGAGCCTGAAACTCGCGGAGATAGGCCGAGAGCCGGGCGGGTGGGACCGCCGCGTCCTCCCATCCCGGCCAGGCATCGCCCAGACGCTGGTCTCTGGATGTGGTTCCGACCGCGGCTTCGCGCACCGACCACACCGCTGCCTGCCCGGCCGGGTCTTCGATCACCAGTCCGCCAGACAGCGATGCTGCCAGCCGCCGGGCAGGGGAAGCGGCCTCTTCCAAGGTGTCACCGCCGAACTCGGCCAGGAGCCAGGCTCCTCCTGAAGGAAGGGAGTCGAGCACCCGGCGGTAGGAATGGCGGGTGAACTCGTTCTCGACCAGGAAGCGGTCCATGCCTTCGAGGCCGATGGGACCGGCCTCCAGTAGCTCCATCACGTGGTCGGCGGCGGCGAAGACGTCCGGATATCCCAGCACCAGGAGGGCGCGGAACCGGGGCGCTGGCACCAGCCGTACCGTGGCTTCGAGAACGGTGACGCACGTTCCCTCGGTGCCGGACAGGGCGCGAGCCACGTGGAAGCCCTTCTCGGGCAGCAGCTCGTCCAGGTTGTAACCGGACACGCGGCGGGGAATGTCGGGGAAGCGCTGGCGGATGAGGTCCGCGTTGCGATCCCGGAGCGCCCGCAGCCCGCCGTAGATCTCGCCCTTCCGGCCGCCCGCGCGGACGATGCGGTCGATTTCCGTGTCCGGGGTGGCCCCGACCCGCAGGCGCAGGCCGCCGTAGGTGAGGACGTCCAGCTCCTCGACGTTGTCCGAGGTCCGGCCCGTGGTCAGGGAGTGGGCGCCGCAGGAGTTGTTGCCGATCATCCCGCCGAGGGTGCACCACGCGTGGGTGGCGGGGTCCGGGCCGAACGTGAGGCCGTGCTTGCCCGCCTCGCGGCGTAGCGAGTCTAGAACGACTCCGGGCTCGACGCGCGCGATCCGCCGCCCGGGATCGATCTCCAGGATCCGGCTCAGGTGGCGGGAGAAGTCTAGGATCACGGCAACGTTGCACGCCTGTCCCGCGAGGCTCGTGCCGCCGCCCCGTCCGAGCAGGGGAGCGCCGTGCTGGCGGCAGACCTCCACGGCCGCGATCACGTCTTCCGATCCCTTGGGGACTACGACGCCGA
>JANOCF010001321.1:0-2874 GCA_031412055.1 Holophagales bacterium
GGAGCAGGACCGGCCGGAGCGGGCCCAAGAAGATCAGAGAGAAAGGCTCCTTCCTCGCCAGGAAATCCGGGTTCTCTTCGTAGCGGGCGATTTCGACCAGTTCTAACTCCAAAGGCTCCTGTCCCTCCAAGGAAAGACGGAAGCGGCTGCCAACGTGCTCCTGGAACGAGCCGGGGGTCAATGTCTCCAACATAGCGTCCTCCTGCAAGGCTACGACTCTATCAGAGGCCTCTCTTGCTCCAGGGTCTTAGCAGGGGCATGAAAATTGCTCCGTAACCTGGAGAGGCCATGATGACGCCAGATCAGACAAGAGTTCCGGCCTCGGTTCTAGTGGATGCTCACGTCCACTTCTACTCCTGCTATCCGCGGGAGGTCTTTTTGAATAGTGCTTTGGGCAACTTTCGCAGGGGTGCGGCCGGACTCGGGCTCCCAGGGGACTCGGTCGGCTTTCTGCTGCTCACAGAAGCAGGGTCGGCGAGATGGTTTCGCCGCTGGCAGGACGGTGAGGATCGAGGCGGAGCCTGGAGCTTCGAGACGACCGGGGAAGCGGAATCGCTGACCGCAGTTCGCACGACGGGCGAAAGAATGATCGTCGTCGCGGGCCGCCAAGTCGCAACACGGGAGGGGCTGGAGGTCCTGGCAATCGGGAGAGATCTCGAGATCCTGGATGGTCAGCCGCTCGCGGACACTCTCGAACGGGTCTGCGGCAGCGGTGCCCTGCCCGTGGTTCCATGGGGTTTTGGAAAGTGGTGGGGGAGGCGTGGTTCCCAGGTTGGAGCCATTCTCGGGGAAGCTCGAGAGCTCTTCTTGGGAGACAGTGCAGGCCGTCCGCAACCTGGAGTCCCACCGCGACTGCTCCGGCAAGCCCGCGAGCAAGGGACCCGAGTGCTGCCGGGAACGGATCCGCTGCCGTTCCCGCGGCATGCTGCGCTAGCAGGGTCGTACGGATTCGTGCTTCCGGGAGCGCCGGACGAGCAGCGGCCCGCGGCGGACCTCCTGCGCAGAATTCGGCAGACTGGACAGCCCCAGACATTCGGACGGCGCGCTGGCCTGCTGCGCTTCCTGAGGGATCAGACGGCGATGCAACTGCGGCGCGGAGAGAGACGGTCGGGGCGAAGGGCCGCTAGTGAACCTAATGTTGAGGTGACTCCATGACGTCGCTGGCTCGCGATCCGCAAGGGGCGGCGACCTCCAGCTACGATCTCCTGGTAGTGGGGGGCGGGTTCTATGGCGCCATGGTAACCCTGGAGGCAGCGCGCCGCGGGATGTCCGTCCTACTGGTGGAGCGCGACGATTTCGGCGGCGCGACCTCCTGGAACAGCCTGCGGATCGTTCATGGCGGTCTGCGCTACCTCCAGAGCCTGGACCTGCCCCGTTTCCGTGAGTCGGTGGCGGAGCGCGGCTGGTTCCTCCGTTACTTCCCAGACCTGGTGGAGCCGATCCCCTGCCTGATGCCGCTGTATAACTCTCCGCGCGGAGGACGGCTGCGGCGCCCTTCGATCTTCCGCGTGGCACTGGCCGTCAACGATCTGCTCTCCTCCGATCGGCAACTCCTTCCCGGACGCCTCCTCGACGCTTCCGCGACGTCGGATCTTTTCCCCGACGTAGACCGCAAGGGGCTGGCCGGCGCAGTTCTCTGGCACGACGCGGTCATGCCCGACTCCCAGCGTGTCCTGATCGAGACGCTGCGCTGGGCCTGCCGGTGCGAGGCGCGGGTGCTGAACTATACCGAGGTGACCGGCGTCCGGATGGAGGAGGGGAAGGTAAGCGGCCTGGAAGCGGTGGACCGGGAGACCGGGGAACGCCTGGAGCTGCGCGGACGCGCCGTGATCAACTGCGCTGGTCCCTGGGTTCGCCGTCTTGCCGGTCAGCTCGACCGCGACCTTCCCGACCTGTTCCGGCCCGTGCTCGCGTTCAACCTGCTCCTCGACCGGCAGCCGCTCTCCAGGGCTGCGCTGGCGGTGGCCTCGGCAAGGCGGGGAGCGCAGACCTGGTTCCTGCTGCCGTGGAAGGGGCGGGTCCTGGCTGGGACCTTCTACGTGCCCATGCGTGGAGGAATTGAGGGCGGAGGGCTGGACGATGGCCACGTCAGTACCTTCCTCGCCGAGCTGAACGCCGCCGTACCAGGCTGGAACGTCCGGCGCGGCGAGGTGCTCCGGATCCTTCAGGGGCGGCTGCCCGCGGAGGCCGAGGGCTCGGTGGAGCCTTCATCGCGCCCGGTCCTCCACGATCACGGGAGCTCCGGCGGGCCGGCCGGGCTATTCAGCGTTTCAGGCGTCAAGCTCACGACCGCCCGAGCGGTGGCCGAGCAGGCGCTGCGGCAGGTGTTCGCGGCCCGTGGAGAGCGCCTGCCGGCTACGCGTCAGGTCGAGCGGCCTGCCGCTGACCCTCCGCTCCCTCTCGACGAGCTCCTGCGTCTTGCTTCCCAGGATCGGGAGGCGGCCCGGACCCATCTGCGTGGCCTGGTGGAGAGGCAGTCGGTGGTCCACTTGGAGGATCTCCTGCTCCGGCGGGCCGATTGGGGTCTGCTTCCGGAAGGACCCGTGGTGGCACGTCTCTGCTCGGCCCTGGGGTGGGCAGACGCGCGATCATCGCGCGATATGGCTGATATTGCTGATGCTGAGGAGCCCCGCGCGTTGCGGACCGCAGGGAAGGGGGGCCGGTGAGCCAGATGGCTCTCAAGCCCGACCTCCAGGAGATTTCGGATCGTCGGAGCCGTGAGACGCCCGATGTCGAGACCTCGTCCGAGGGGTACGCGCGGCGCTTCGGCGGCGAGGTCGGACGCTTCTTCCTGGAGGTCCAGAACCAGGCCGTGCTCGATCTGCTCGCCCCGTGGCCGGGTGCCCGGGTGCTGGACGTCGGCGGGGGGCACGC
>JANOCF010001322.1:0-2774 GCA_031412055.1 Holophagales bacterium
GCCCTTCCCCGCTTCGCGGGAGAGGGAGCCGCCCTCCCATTCGCTCCTGCAAGTTCCCCCTCTCCCGGGGAGGGGGACTCGGGAGGAGCGGGAGAGGGGGTTAGGGGGTGAGGGCGAAGTCCGACCTGCTCCGTCTGTGCTCCCTCTCCCCCAGCATGGGGGAGAGGGTAGGGGAGAGGAGGGGGAATGGGATCAATTGGTCAGCGCCTTCACCTCCATCGTCCCCCGCTCCCCCGTCGCCCGCAGCGCCGGGTTGTACATCGCCTCCGCGTGCACCGGCGGCAGCCGGAAGCTGCCCGGAGCCACGGCCCTCACCAGTGTGTAGTACGTCTGCCAGGAGTCCGGCGGCAGCAGGTCCGCGAAGACCAGGATGCGATCGTCCCGCAGGTCCAGATAGGCCAGCGAGAGGTTCGCGTCGGTGATCCAGGGGAGCTGCTCCGTGGTCTGGAGCCGCGGATTCTCCACCTCCAGCCCCGAGGGGAGGAGGTTCACGATCGCCACGTTGTTGATCGCCCCGGAGACGCTCCGCACCCGGGTCCGGATGACGATCAGGTCGCCCTGCTTCACGTCGGTCAGGTTGACCTCCTGGCCGTCCCGGTTGAGCACCGCCCGCTCGATCTCCAGGCCGGCGCTCACCGCCTTGAAGCCCTCGTCGGTCGGCACTCCCCGGGTCACCAGGCTGTAGAAGGCCGCCCCGGACTGGAAGCCGCCTTCCATCTGCACGCGCACCGGCTCCGTGCCGCGGACCGTGAAGGTGGCCGTCTTGTTGGTGAACGAGCCGACCTTCTTCCCGCCCACGAACACCGAGCCCGAGTAGGCCGGGAACTTCGACTGCCGCTGCGCGAGCTGGCCCAGGGCGAGCAGCGTGAAGCTCTCCTCCTGGGTCGTCCACCAGGCGACCTCCCGGGCGTCGCGGCCGAGGCGGTCCGCCAGCGCCGGGATCTGCTGGCTCTTCGGATCGGCGTCGAGCAGCGCAAGCAGCAGCAGCGCCCGGTTGCGGATCGTCGAGTTGAAGTTGCCGCCGGTCTGGCGCTCCACCTGCTCGAGCTCGCCCAGACGCGCCAGCAGCTCCTGCACCGCTCTCGGGTTCCCGGCCGCGGCATACGCGGCGGCGAGGAGAGCCCGGGTCTCGGCATGCAGGTCCTTGCTGTTCTTGGTCCGGATGTGGTCCATGGTCCCGAGGTCCGCCCGGCCCGCGCGGGCCAGCACGTAGAGGCCGTAGACCGTGCGCTGCAGCTCCTCGTAACCGTACGTCTTCTTGGCCGTCACCGTGCCCGCCACCCAGTCGAGGGCGCGGTTGTGGAGGTTGTCTTCCACCGGATGGCCGGCCTTGCGCGACTCCACCAGGAAGTGCGTGGTGTAGACGCTGGCCCACGGGTGGACCTCCTGGCCTCCGGGCCAGAGGGAGAACCCGCCGCCTTGGAGCTGCATGGCCGCGACCCGGCGGACCGCCGACTGCACCATGTCGGCCGGATCTCCCCGGCCCTTCTCCGGATCGAGCAGGTCGGGCTCGAACGCCTTGGCCAGGTCGCCCAGGTAGATCAGCGGGAAGGCGCTGGACACCGTCTGCTCCAGGCACCCGTACGGGTAGCGGAGCAGGTCGCCGAGCTTGCCCGCGAACTGGATCAGGGGGAGCGGTCCGACGCGGAGCGTCCGGCGCACCGTCTCCGGCCGAAAGCGGCCCGCGTCGGCGAGGGGAAGATCCATGGAAGACTTCGCGATCCCTCCCGCGTCTTCCACCGAGATATCCGGAAGATCGGGCCGGACCCCCACGTTGGTGACCGACCGGCTCTTCTCGCCGTTGCCCGCAGCCGTAGCCGTGAAGCGGACCTCACCCGACGAGTCCCCGGTCTTGACCGTGAAGTAGACCGTCCGCTCGCGGGCGGCCGGGATCTCGATCGTCTGCGTCGGCGGACCCTCGACCTTTGCCGGACCCTGGACCGCCAGTCCGACCTGGATCTGTCCGGCCCGGGCCGTGTCGTTGCGCACCGTGATCGGCACCTGCAGCGTCTCGCCGAACGAGAGGATGCGCGGCACGGTGGGGAGGAGGACCAGCGGATCGCGGACCCGGGTCTTGCCCTCGGACGAGCCGAAGCGGCGGCCGTCGATCGCCACCACCATGACCCGCAGCGCCCCCTGGAACTCCGGCACCTGGAAGCTGACCTTGACGTTGCCGTCTCCGTCCGCCGTGAGCGGGCCGGACCAGAAGGCCACGGGCTCCACGCGCCGGATGCCCTCGGTGCGCACGTACTGGGCGAGACCCTCCTCGCCCTCGCCGCCGCCCGCCGGAGCCCGGCCCTGCGGCTTGACCTCGGGGAGGAGCAGGCTGAACGTGTCGTACGAGGTCACCGACAGCCCGAGCCGGCGGTAGAACCAGTCGAACGGCTGGGCCGTCTTCTGCGCGACGAGCTGGAGGATGCCCTCGTCTACCGCGGCCACCGTGACGATGGCGCCCGGTGTGGTTTTCACCGCGAGATCCAGCTTCGAGTTGGGACGGATCTCCTTGGGCTGAATGATCTGCGGCGTCAGCTTGTTCGCGGCCCGGTCCACGGGCAGGGCGACCGCTCCGAACGCGCGTCCGGCCGAGCCGGGCTCCAGGTCCTGCGCCCGCCGGACGAGCGTGGCCGTGATGAACGCGTTGGGCCGGTACTCGCCGCGGATCGGTATGTCGATCTTGGCCGTGTTGCCGGTGAGGTCATAGACCTGGGTATCGAGCACCCGGTCCCGCTCCACCGTCACCAGGAGCTTGCCCGAGAACGGCGCTCGCACCTGCA
>JANOCF010001323.1:0-1634 GCA_031412055.1 Holophagales bacterium
CGCTGCGGCCGCCGAGCCCCAGGAGCCCTCAGAAGAGACGCCGGTCGTCTCCGTCGCCGACGAGGTGACCGTCACCGCCACCCGGACCGAGCGTCACCTTGGGGATACGGCCGCGAGCGTGGTGGTCCTCTCCTCCGAGGAGCTGCGGGAGACCGCGGCAGCCACGGTCGATGACGCGCTCCGCCAGGTGCCCGGCTTCTCGCTCTTCCGGCGCTCGGGGAGCCGCTTCGCCAACCCCACGACGCAGGGGGCCTCGCTCCGCGGCCTGGGGGCGAGCGGCGCCAGCCGGGCGCTGGTTCTGGCGGACGGCATCCCCCTGAACGATCCCTTCGGCGGCTGGGTGTACTGGGGCCGGGTGCCGCGCCTCTCCCTCGACCGGGTCGAAGTGCTCCGGGGAGCCGGCTCGGACCTCTACGGCAGCGCGGCCCTGGGAGGCGTCATCCAGCTTCTACGCAGGGAGCCCTCGGAACCCGCCCTGGCCGTGGAAGCCTCGTATGGCGAGCGGGAGACTCCGGAGGCCTCTCTCTTCGTGGCCGAGCGGTGGGGCCGCTGGTCGGCCAGTCTCGGAGCCGAAGCCTTCCGGACCGCGGGGTACGTGCCGGTCGAGCCCGAGGACCGGGGGGCCGTGGATACCCCGGCTGCCTCCAGCCACTCGGCTGTGGACCTCACCCTGGAGCGCCAGCTTGGAGAAGACGGCCGCGCCTTCGTTCGCGGCTCCTGGTTCGACGAGGACCGGGACAACGGGACCCGGCTCCAGGTCAACGACACCACGATTCGCCAGGCGAGCGCGGGGCTGGATGCGGGAGCTGGGGGAGGATGGCTCTCTCTTCGGGCCTGGGGCAGCGACCAGGACTACTTTCAGACCTTCACCGCCGTCGAAGCCGACCGAAGCAGCGAACGCCTGATCCGGGAGCAACGGGTGCCATCCGAATCGCTGGGCGGCAGCGCCCAGTGGACCCGCGCTCTCGGGCACCGGCATGCCCTGGTGGCCGGCATCGACCTGCGCGAGGTGGAAGGCACCAGCCACGAGTCCGTGCCCGGCAATCCGGTACGGTCCTCGTCTGGAGGAACACAGCGCACGGCCGGCCTGTTCGTGGAGGACCTGGTAAGCCTCACGCCCCGCGTCTCCCTCACCCTGGGAGGCCGGTTCGACGGCTGGCGCAACGACGGGAAGAATGAAGAGCGCGAGGAGACTGCCTTCAGCCCCCGGGCCTCGCTTCTCTTCCGGGCTACCGACCGCTGGGCGTGGACCGCCGCGGCCTACCGGGGCTTCCGGGCGCCCACGCTCAACGAGCTGTACCGGGCCTTCCGGGTGGGCGACGTCCTCACTCTCGCCAACGAGGACCTCCGGGCCGAGCGCCTCGAAGGGGCCGAGACCGGCGCGATCTTTACCTCGGAAGATGGCCGTCTCACCTCCCGGAGCGTCCTCTTCTGGATGGAGGTGGACCAGACCGTCGCCAACGTCACCCTGTCGGTGACTCCCGGTCTGATCACCCGCCAGCGCCGGAACCTGGGCCGCACCCGTTCCCGGGGCCTGGAGATGGAGGGCACCGCTCGCTTCGGGCATTGGTGGACTCTCTCGGGGGGCTATCTTCTCTCGGACGCAACGGTCGAGAGCGCTCCCGGGGATTCGG
>JANOCF010001324.1:0-1628 GCA_031412055.1 Holophagales bacterium
CCGGCTGTTGCGTGTCATGACACGCTGGGGCAGCGCTCCCCAACTTTTACGCGCTTCTTCCTGGGAGCCCCGGCGGCCCCGCCGCCCCACACACTTATGGAAGTCGCCGGCGAGGACGCCGGCGCTCCCAGTAAGAAGCGCGTACACGTTGGGGAGCGCTTCCCCAGCGTGTCATGACACGCAACAGCCGGGGACGGTCCCGTCCCCTCTGGGGATGACCCCGTCCCCTCGCGTTGCGCGTCTCGCGCACAGGAAATGGGGTCATCCCCTGCGCGCAGGACACGAGTACACGTTGGGGAACGCCTCCCCAACGTGTACGTGACACGTCCCCGAAGGGGATGAGGCCATCCCCACGCGTTGCGTGTCCCGCGCTCAAGGGACGAAGCCATCCCCTGGCGCTGCGCGCCGGCACCGGGCGAGCGGCTACACTATCCGGCGCCATGGGATTCCACGCAGACTGCCTCGTTCTGGACGGCCACACCGACGTCCCCACCCGTCTCTGGGAAAGCCCCGCCAACCTGGGGGACCGCCTGGCCGACCGCCACGTCGACCTGCCCCGGCTGCGGGAAGGAGGCGTCGATGCCCTCGTCTTCGCCCTGTACGTCCCGGCCTCGCTCGACCCCGAGCGGGGATGGAAGCACGCCCAGGAGCTTCACCGCATCTCGGTGGAGCACGTCGAGGCGGTCGAGGGCATGGAGATCGTGGTCAGCGCCGAGGACATCCACCGAGCCTGGCGCCGGGGCGTGGTCGGCGTCATCTTCGGATTGGAGAACGGCAGGCCCCTGACCGTGCCCGGATCGCTGGACGCCTGCGTCAAGATGGGGGTGCGCTACGTCACCCTGACCCACATCGCCACCCACGAGTGGTGCGATGCCTCCACGGACGAGCCGCGGCATGGCGGTCTTTCCGGGGAGGGCGAGGGGATCGTCTGGGAGATGACCCGGCGCGGCATCGTGCCGGACGTCTCCCACATCTCGGACAACGCGGTCCTCCACGTGCTGGACGTCTCGCGCATCCCGGTCGTGGCGAGCCACAGCTCGTCCAAGGTCCTCTGCGACCACCCGCGGAACCTGCCGGACAGCCACATCCGCGAGATCGCGCGCAAGGACGGGGTAGTGATGGCCAACTCCTACCCGCCCTTCCTTTCCGAGAAGGCGAGCCGGGCGGACAAGAAGCGCGGGCAGGAGATCAACAGCGACCTCCGGGAGATGGAGGAGGCCTATCTGGCCGACCCCGGAAACCACTGGCAGGAGCGGGCGCGGCTGCTCTCCGACCGTCCGCTGCCCGAGGTCCCGCTCTCCGTCTACGTCGACCACCTCGTCCACCTGATCAATGTGGCGGGAGAGGAGCACGTCGGGATCGGTACCGATTTCGATGGCATCCCCGACGTCGTCTCCGGGCTGGAGGATGTCTCCCGCTTCCCCGATCTCACCGCCGCGCTGCTGGACCGGGGCCTCGACAAGGCCGGGCTCAAGCTGGTTCTGGGAGAGAACTTCGTGCGGGTGCTGCGGAGGGCGGAAGAGGCAGCCACGGAGTAGGCTAGTCGCCGTCCTGGGTGATCGGGGGCAGCGGCCCGGAGCCACGGTAGAAGTATTCCGTGGTCTGCGCGACCACGACACCGAGCTTGC
>JANOCF010001325.1:0-3867 GCA_031412055.1 Holophagales bacterium
GCTTTTAGTTAGTGCTGGCGGGACGCCGGCGCTCCCAGTTAAGGCCGCATCGGCCGGATGTGCAGGTCGGTCAGCTCCGCGCTCTTCGCCATTCGGAGAGCCTGCACGACCGGGCCGGCCACATCTTCGGGCTGGATGAAGCGGCTGGGATCGTAGGGCCTCCCCTCGAAACGGTGGACCTCCTCCTGCATGGCCGTGGCGGTGCGGCCCGGGAAGACGGTCAGCACCCGGACTCCCTTGCGGTTGACTTCGTCTCTCAGACTGTCCGCGACCGCCCTGAGCGCATGCTTGGTGGCCGAATAGGCTCCCCAACTCCCACGCGCCGGGTTGGCCCCGGCTCCGGAGTTCACGAACACCACCTGCCCCTGACGCTCGATCAAGGAGGGGAGCAGCGCCTGCGTGAGGAGATACGGGACCCGGACGTTGACCCGGTATTGATCGTCCAGATCTTTGACCGGTGAGGTCTCCATGGGGCCGCCCCGAAAGAGGCCGATGCTGTGGACCAGGAGGTCGACTCCGCCGAAGACCTCCCGGACGCGGTCTGCCGTCGCCTGGAGCTGTGCGTCGTCCGTCAGGTCCGCCTGGAAGACTTCTGCGCCTGCCAGCTCGTTCAGCCGCTCCAGGTCGCGCCCGACCAGGAAGAGCCGGACACCCTCGGACGCGAGCGCCTGGGCGATGGCCGAGCCGATCCCCCCACTGGCACCGGTGATCAGGGCGACTTGATCCCGGAGATCGATCATGGCTCCTCCCGCAGCAGGTCGACCTCAAGCAGGGCCTCGGCAGCGTCCTGGATGGATCGGAAAGGCATCTTCGACCTCTCCGCGATGTCGAGCAGGCTGTGCTTTCCATCCGAGAGGTTGAGCATCCAGAGCAGCGCGAGCTCCCGCTGCCGGCCGTGATCGTCGCCGCCGATCATGCGGTAGAGCCCCCGCCGGCCGAGCTGCGGCTCGCACTTCGGATTGAGATTGATGTATCGCCGGTTCGCCTCCAGCACTTCCATGACCGACAGGTAGGTGCGAAGCGACCCGGCCAGGGACTCAGGACGGACGAGGTCCAGATTGTCCGCCGAAGTGTGGTACTCGGGATAGCGGCCGTAAGGCGTGCGGGTGAGGGAACCGACGGGAAGATCGAAGCCCGGCGAGCTGTACTGCCGCTCGTCGTAGCCGAACGGGACGAACTCCTCCACCCCGTGCTCCCCGCCCGCGTCGCGCAGGACCTGAAGCACGGCTCGATCGATCTCCGCGTTCCCCTGCCGGCTCTTCTTGTAATGAAAGTGACCCGGATCGCCGAGGTTGGCGGCCACGAGCCCGGCACCGATCCGGCTCGCGGTAGCCTCGTTGCGGGCGAGCCAGGTGATCGATCCGATCGTCCCCGGGATGAAGACGAAGCGGTACGACCAGCGACGAGTCATCCGCGACAGAGCTTCGGCCAGAAAGGTGCAGATGGCCAGCCCGGAAAGGTTGTCGTTGCAGAGCGACGGATGGCAGACGTGGCAGGAGATCAGGACCTCCCGGTCGGTCTCACCCGGCAGGAAGCACTCGCCATAGGTGAGCGAGCCGTCCTCGAGCGTAGCGTCCACGAAGACTTCGTACTCGCCTTCCTGCAGACTCATCCACTGGTGATGGGTCATGCAGAAACCCCACGCCTCGCGGTAGTAAGAGGTCCGGTACGGGACGAGATCGGGCTGGTCGGGCAGGGTGAAGAGGTGCTTCTTCAGCTCCTCCAGCGAGACCTTCTGGTGGGTCGGCGCGCTGTAGTTGAGGACGTGCAGGTTGAGGTGCCGAAAATCCACCACCTTGTGGCCGTGCGGGTCCTTGATCCAGGCATCGCGGATGTTCCACTCGCGGGGGACGGTCCAGTCGAAGACCTGCGTGCCGCTCGGGACCTCATGGATCTCCAGCGGAATCCGCTCCCCTATTTTCGCCAGGGTCTGGCGCACGCCATCGCCCGTGATGCTGCGGCAGATCGGGTAGAGATCGGCAATGAGCTGATGCATCGCCTGGCCGGCCGTCTCGGGATCGATCATGGGGAAAAAAGGGAGAGGTCGCGGTCGCGGTCGGAAATCACCGTAGCCGGCTCGGGCCACGGGATGGCGAAGGTCGGATCGTCCCACCGGTAGCCCCGCGAGTGCTCGGGCGAGTAGCGCTCGGAAATCTGGTAGAAGACCTCGGTCGAGTCCTCCAGGGAGAGAAAGCCGTGGGCCATGCCCTTGGGGATGTAGAGCGCGTTGCGCTCATCCGCCGAAAGGACCAAGGCGAAGTGATGGCCACGGGTGAGAGAGCCGGGCCGGATGTCCACGATCACATCCCAGATGGCTCCGCGGGTGCAGCGGACGAGTTTCGTCTCCTCCCGAGGAGCCGCCTGGAAGTGCAGTCCGCGCAGGGTACCCCGGCGGTGGTTGAACGAGACGCTGCACTGGGTGACCTCGGGGTCCAGCCCGTGCGCCTGGAACTCGTCCACCGACCAGGTGCGGGCAAAGAAACCCCTTTCGTCCTCGAAGCGCTCGGTCTCCAGCACGAACGCGCCGGCGAGTGGGGTCTCCTTGAAGATCATTCGAAGACCCGGACCTCGGGGATCGCCACCACGAACTTTCCTCCCCAGGAGCGGACGTCGGACATCTGCGTCATGATCTCCTCCTTGAGGTTCCACGGAAGGATCAGGACGTAGTCGGGCCGGGTCTCGCGGATGCGGTCCGGAGCGAAGATCGGGACGCGCGTCCCGGGCAGATACCGCCCCTGTTTGTGGGGGCTGAGGTCGACCGTGTAGTCCAGGAAGTCGCTGCGGATGCCGCAGTAGTTGAGCAGCGTGTTGCCCTTGGCGGGAGCCCCGTAGCCCGCGACGGACTTTCCCTCCTCCTTCGCCTGGATCAGGAAGTGGAGCAGACCGCGCTTGACGCGCTCCACCCGCTCGGTGAACGAGCGATAGGTATCCAGCGACGTCAGGCCGGCCGCCTCCTCGCGGGCGAGCAGATCGGCGACGCGCTCCTCCACAGGCCTCGAATCGTCCGCGTCATGCCGGGCGTAGATGCGCAGCGAGCCGCCGTGAGTGGGCAGCTCTTCCACGTCAAAGAGCGTCAGGCCGTGGCTGGCGAAAATCTTTCGAACCGCGAGCAACGAGAAGTAGGAGTAGTGCTCGTGGTAGATGGTGTCGAACTGGTCCTCGTCCATGAGCCGGAGGAGGTGGGGGAACTCCATCGTGAGCACGCCGCGAGGAGCGAGAAGGACCTTCAAGCCCTCGACGAAGTCGTTCAGGTCGGGCACGTGGGCGAGCACGTTGTTGCCTACCAGCAGGTCGGCCCGCGTTCCTTCCGCGACGAGATCGCGGGCGGTCTCCGTGCCGAAGAAGCGGACCAGCGTCGGGATCCCCGCTGTCTCCGCCGCCTCGGCCACGTTGCGCGCCGGCTCGATGCCGAGCACGGGGACGCCCTGGTCGCGGAACCAGCGCAGGAGGTAGCCGTCGTTGCTGGCGACCTCGATCACCCGGTGCTCGGGCCCGAAGCCGAAGCGGTCGACCATCGCCTCCGCGTAGGTCCGGGCGTGGCGGAGCCAGCTCTCCGAGTAGGAGGAGAAATAGGCGTAGTCGGTGAAGATCGCCTCGGGCCTCTCCTCCTCGGGAAGCTGGACCAGGAAGCACTCCCCGCAGACGTAGACGCAGAGCGGATAGAACGGCTCGGGCCGGCGCAGGTGCTCCGGCTCCAGGTAGGAGTTGGCCAGCGGCGAGGCCCCGAGGTCGACGAAGGTCTCCCGCAGCGGAGCGCCGCAGAAGCGGCACGGAATCATCGCCAGATCTTCCAGGGCACGTCCCCCTGTTTCCACATGTTGTTCAGGTGCAGGTAGTCGCGGTAGGTGTCCATCGGGTGCCAGAAGC
>JANOCF010001326.1:0-5866 GCA_031412055.1 Holophagales bacterium
CCATTTCGATCAACGACAGGCCCTGAATGTAGAAGGCGACGAGCGTCTCCCGGTCCAGGGCCTTGAGCCGGTTCGAGTTGAACGACGCTTCACCGCCGGTCTCCCGGGCCATGAAGTTCAGGCTGTGGTGGCTCGACTGCTCCCATTCGGAGGAGATCAGCCGGCCGCTCTTGAGCTCCGCCTCCGCGACATCGACGCCGGTCGAGGACGGGTCCAGGCCGGGCACGTCCACCGGGTAGAGGGTGTAACCCAGGAGGTTGGCGGCATCCACCACCGGGCGGTAGAGCTCCTCGTCCATCCCGGAATGAAGGTAGGACGGGACCGGGTTCAGCAGGGATCCGAAGGACTCCTGCTCGAACAGCGGCCACCCTCCGGAGAGGATCAGCATCATCTTGCGGCCTCCCGGGGCCGGCAGGCCCCGCATGGCCGCGGCCGCCGCGGTGATCACTCGGGACAGGGGGGTGTGGATGTCGGGGGCGGCCCAGCCGTTCTCAATCCCCGAGGATAGGAACGCGTCCGCCCCGCCTCCGCCGCGCTGCGCGCCCCAGTCGTTGACGGTGGTGGGGACCGGCTCCGGGGTGAAGCCTTGGATCGCCGCACCTTCCGAGGCGCGCGCGTTCAGCAGATTGCGGTTGGCCAGGATCCAGTGGCCGTGGGCGCGGCGCCCGCGGGCGCTGGCAAAGGCCATCGTAAGCTGGTCCCGGTCGGCCGTCCACTCGCTGAGCAGGTCGAGCTTCTTGCCGTTGAAGGAGACCACGGCCACACGGTCCTGGGGCGCGAGCCTGGAGAGGCTCCGCTCTACCTCCTGCAGAACCCGGTTGCGCTGCGGCGCGATGGAAAAGCTGTCGTCCACGAACACCAGGATGCTACGCCCGACCGTCTCCTGCTCCGCGACCGGTGCTTCTCCAGCCTGGGCCGAGGCCGAAACCACGGATCCTTCCAAGATCTCGGTGAAGAACTCGACCGGAACCTCCTTGCCGTCCACCAGGAGCCGGAAGTCCTCCGGCTTGAGGCCATGCACCCGCTGGCCCTTGGTGTCGGTGACCACGGCCTCCACGTTGACCACGCGCACGTCGACGGACTCGCCGAAGCCGGTATTCGAGCCGAAGGGGTGTTCCTGGGCCGCCAGGGGAAAGGCTGCCAGCAGCGCCAGGGCTGCCGGAATCAGGTTGCATCTCATACTGTCTCCTCCAACGAAGGTGAAGTGAAACCGACAACGACTCCGGTCGGCGCGCCAGGGCTCGACCCGTGCCGCCCGGAGCACTTGCCGGATCAATTATCGCAAAGCTTTCTCCTGCTGAGCTTTCGCATAGAGCAAGGAAGGTGCCGGAGGCTTCCCAGGGCGGAAAACGCCTCCAGAGACGTTGAAACGTCTCGTTTGGGGGAAGGATCGTCCTCGCGAAAGGACAAAGGAGACTAGGGCCGGATCTTGCCTGGGAACTCGACCTCCTGCCAGAGGGTACCGCCGTTGACCTCGTCCCGCACCGTGAACACCAGCCGCTGCGGCGCCTGGCGGAGCCGGAGCCTGGTCTCGAAGCGGGCGTAGCCGCCGGCTTCGGGAAGCGCCTTGACCGCGACCCGCAGCTTCGCGGTGGGGATCTCGGCCCGGCCGCCCTTGTCGTCCAGGGCCGCCACGGCGAGCGGCGCCTCCGCGATGTAGCCCTTGCCGGACGGGGTCAGGGCGAGGGCCTCGACCGGCACTCCCACCGTCACCGCCAGCTCGACCTCCCTGCGGCCCAGCGGCGTCGCCTTGCCGAGCAGCACCCGCAGCTTGCGGTCGTTCTGGACGCCGCCGAAAAGCAGCACGCTCTCGGCCTTCCTCAGGTTTTCGGTCTTCTTGGAGAGATCGGGAAAGCCGGAGCGGGCACGGACCTGGACGTCCTTGCGCCGCGGCTCCACGAGGATCGAGTGTCCCTGGTCGTTGGCCTTCCAACTCGGGGTGAAGCCGAGCCAGTAGTAAGACGCCGTATCCGCCACCACCGCGCGGAACACGTCCTGCTTGACCGAGTTGGCCACCCGGCCGCCGGTGCGGGCGGCCACCGCGTCCAGCAGCCTGAGCGTCTGGGGCGTGGGGTTGGCCACATCCACCGGGTAGAGGGTGTAGCCGAGCTGGTTGGCGGCGTTGACCACGGGGCCGAAAAGCGGCGGCGCCACCCCCAGCGACCAGCCGCCGGAGAGCAGAAGCATCACCTTGCGGCCCGCCGGAACCTCGAAGCCGCGCAGCGTCCCGGCCATGGCCAGGGCCGTCTTGCCGAGCTGGGTCCGCGCCTCGGGGCTGACCCGCAGCCCCGTCATCTTCAGCATCTCCGCGAGCTGGTCTCCTTCGAGCGCTCCGGCCTCCGCCATCTCGATGGCCCATTCCTCGTCCCCGGCCTGGCTGCGGTGCTGGGCCAGCGCCTTGTTCCCGTGGGCCTCCCGCTGCCGGGCGTTGCGCAGGACCTCGGAGAGAGCGGCCTTGTCGGAGGTCCAGGGGCTCAGCACCTCGATCGTGGCGCCGTTGAAGGCCAGTACCGCCATCTGGTCCGCCGTCCCCATGAGCTTGAGATCCTCCTCCAGGTTCGCGAGCACCACGTTGCGGGGCTCGGCGACCGAGAAGGACTCGTCGACGAACACGAGGTAGCTGCGGCTCACTGGCTCGGAAGGAGGAAGCGGGGCGGGAGCGCCGGCAGCCGCCTGCTCCGCCGTCCTTCCCTCCACAACCTCGGTGAAGAACTCGACGGGCACCTCTTTGCCGTCGACCAGGAGGCGGAAGTCGGCAGGGGTCAGACCGCGCACGACCTTGCCCCCGGAGGTGGCCACCACCTCGACGTTGACCACCCGCACGTCGATGGACTCGCCGATGATCGGGAGCTCCTGCTGCCCCGCTGCACCTGCCGTGTACAGCACACCCAGGGTGATCGCCAGGAGTATCTCTCTCGTGCCTCTCGCCGCCGCGCGCTTCATGGTGTTCCCCTCCCTTGCAAGCATTTGACTGGAGGAGGAGCGGAAAAGTTTCATGCCGGCACCGGGACACGAGCCAATCTGTTGACCAGGTGCTCCACGATGAGCGGCCCGTGGTCGCGGGAGTTCTCGATGAAGATGAGGTCGGTACGGCGGCCGGCCTGGATCGTTCCGGCTACGTAGAGGCCGGGCACGTTGGACTCGCAGGTCGCCGGGTCATAGGCCGGCACCAGGCTCTCCGGGTCGATGCGCACGCCGGTGCCGCGCAGGAAGTCGACGTCCGGCGTGTAGCCCACGAGCACGTAGGCGGCATCGGCCGGCAGGAGCTCGATGCCGTTAGGACCCTCGATCTCCAGTCCGTTCTCCCGGAACCCCCGCACCAGGGTGTTGAAGCGGGCGGCGATCGAGCCCTCCTCGATGCGGTTCTCGATGTCCGGCTTGACCCAGTACTTCACCCCCGCCTTGACGTGCGGGCCGCGGTGGACCAGCGTCACCCGGGCGCCGTTGCGCCACAGGTCCAACGCGGCTTCAGCCGCAGTATTGCCCGCGCCCACGATGACCACGTCCTGGTTGTAGTGCGGGTACGCCTCCTTGTACCGGACGTGGACCCAGGGAAGGTCCTCCCCGGGAATGCCCAGCCGCCTGGGGTTGCCGAAGTAGCCGGTCGCCAGCGCCACGGCCCGGGCCCGGCGCTCCTGCCGGCCCTTCCGGCCCACGCTCGACACCACGAACTCCGGGCCCTCCTTCCGCACCTCCGTGACCTCCTCGTAGAGGGCCAGCGGAATGCGGTAGCGGTCCACCACGAAACGGTAGTACGCCAGGGCCTGCTGCCGCGTCGGCTTCACGTCGGGGATCGAAAAGGGGATGTCCGCGATCTCCAGGCGATCGCGGGTGGTGAAGAACTCCATGAACGTGGGATATCCCTGAATCGCGGCGGTGATGGGGCCGCGGTCCAGGACCAGCACGTCGACGCCGCGACGGCGGGCCTCGGCGCCAATGGCAATCCCCGTGGGCCCAGCGCCCACGACGAGAAGGTCAAGTATTTCGCTCATCTTTGCTTCTCCGACATCTGAGGGTGCAGCTCGTAGAGATGATCCACCGGGCCATGGCCGGACCCCACGGGGTACGCGGCTCTCAGGGCGCCGTCCAGGTATTGGACCGCGCCCGTGACGGCAACGGACAAACGGTCCCCCCGGGCCAGCCGGGCGGCGATGGCCGAGGAGAGCGTACACCCCGTGCCGTGGGTCGAACTGGTCTCCACGCGGCGATGGACGACGCGATGGGTCTCCACGCCGCGTTCGACCACGACGTCCACGATCTCGTCCCCTTGGGCGTGCCCGCCCTTGGCCAGCACGGCCGGTCCGCGCAGTGAAAGCTCCGCGGCGGCCCGGATCCGTTCCTCCAGCGTCTCCACGGGAAGGCCGGTGATCCGCTCCAGCTCCGGTAGGTTCGGCGTGACCAGGGCGCAGAGCGGGAGCAGCTCGCCCACGAGCGCCTCCACCGCGTCGTTTCGAAGCAGCGCGTCGCCGCTCTTGGCGATCATGACCGGGTCGAGCACGACAGGCACCGGAGAGCGCTCCAGCCAGAAGCGCAGGCGGTCCGCCACGGTGGTTACGATGGCCGCGCTCGCCAGCATGCCGATCTTGACCGCGTCGGCGCCGATGTCCTCGAAGACCGCGTCGATCTGGGCGGCGACGACGTCCACCGGCACCTCGTGCACGGCGCGCACGCCGACGGTGTTCTGGGCGGTGAGGGCGACGATGACGCTCATGCCGTAGGCGCCGTGAGCCGCGAAGGTCTTGAGGTCGGCCTGGATGCCGGCTCCTCCCCCCGAGTCCGATCCGGCGATCGTCAGGAGCCGCGGAGGACGCCTGGACATCTGCTGCAAGCCTCAGGCCGTGCGGAGCTGGAGCTGGCGGCGGCGCATCCAGGCGATCGTAAGAATGATCGCGAGGAGGACCACGCTGATGACCTGCGCCATGGTGAAGGGTCCGAAGAAGCGGTCGTCCTTGGCGCGGAAGATCTCCACGAGGAACCGCTCGACCGCGAGCAGGGCGAGCACTAGGAGAGCCACCTGGCCGCCCCTGGCGCCCTCCTCACCGTCCTTGAGATTGCGCCGGAACATCCGCAGGCCGATCGCCCAGATGATCAGGCAGGAGAACGTCTCGTAGAGCTGCGTCGGATGGACGCGCAGAAGCTCGCTGTTCGGGATGCTGGCAGGGATGTCGACCCCGAACATGCTGCGCAGCTCCCCCGCCGTCGTGGGCGGCAGCCCCACCGGGAAGGCCACCCCCCACGGCAGGTCGGTGGGCCGGCCGTAGTCGTCCCCCACCAGGAAGCAGCCGAGCCGGCCCACGGCATAGCCCAGGGCGAGGGCAAGCGCCGCGACGTCGGCCATGGACCAGGTGAACAGCCGGCGCTTGCGCATGGTGAACAGCACGGCCAGCGTGCCCAGGATGAACCCGCCGTACCAGACCAGGCCGGAGCGGTCGAGCAGCAGGCGCCAGTCCATGTTGAGAATCGCGTAGTAGATCTTGGCGCCGACGATCCCGCCGACGCCCGCGGCGAAGACGATCGCGCTGGCGTCCTCGTCGTCGCCCAGGCCTATGCGGCGCATGCCCCAGAGGAGCTGAACGTAGCTCGACACAAAGGCAGCGACCAGCATCACCCCGAAGGGGCTGATCGAGAAGGAACCGATGTGGAAAAGCTCTTCTATCATGGCATGGGCATGGGCGTAGGACCGTAGGTTGTCGGACGGCGCGAATGGTAGCACGGGCCGTACAGTAGAATCGGCCCTCCGATGATCACCCAGGCCACCCGCGACAGCTACCAGTCCCTGACCGAGCTGATCCGGCGCCACTCTCAGGCAACTGCCAAGGGCGGGCGTTGGCTGGTCCTGACCCACGACAACCCGGACCCCGATGCG
>JANOCF010001327.1:0-3814 GCA_031412055.1 Holophagales bacterium
CTCACCCACGCGAACCTGCTCGCCAACCTGCGGGTCATCGGCAAGGCGCTGGACATCGGGCCGGAGGATGTGTGTGTGAGCTGGCTGCCGCTCTACCACGACATGGGGCTGATCGGCTCCTGGCTGGGGAGCCTCTACTACGGCTTGCCGCTGGTCCTGATGTCCCCTCTGACCTTCCTGGCGCGGCCGTCGCGCTGGCTGTGGGCGATCCACCGCCACCGGGGGACGCTGTCCCCGGCGCCCAACTTCGCCTACGAGCTGTGCGTGGGCAAGGTCAAGGACGCGGAGATCGAGGGGCTGGACCTCTCGTCCTGGCGCTATGCCCTGAACGGCGCCGAGCCGGTGATCCCGGAGGCCATGCGCCGGTTCACGGAGCGCTACTCCCGCCATGGCTTCGATCCGCGGACCATGTCCCCGGTCTACGGGTTGGCGGAATGCTCGCTGGGCCTGGCCTTCACTCCGCTGGGGCGGGGGCCGCTCGTCGACGTGGTAGACCGCGAGACCTTCCAGCGGTCCGGGGCGGCCGTTCCGGTGCCCGCGGACCACCCCAGCGCTCAGCGCTTCGTCTCCTGCGGGCTGCCGGCCCATGGGCACGAGATCCGGATCGTGGACGACACCGGCCACGAGGTGGGGGAGCGCCGCGAGGGAAACCTGGAATTCCGGGGTCCGTCGGCCACCAGCGGCTACTACCGCAACCCCGAGGCCACGAGCCGGTTGATCCGCAACGGCTGGCTCGATTCGGGAGACCGGGCCTACATCGCGGCCGGCGAGATCTACGTCACCGGCCGGGTCAAGGACATCATCATCCGGTCCGGGCGCAACCTCTACCCTCACGAGCTGGAAGAGGCGGTAGGGGAGATCCCGGGGGTGCGCAAGGGGTGCGTGGCGGTCTTCGGCAGTCCCGATCCGGAGACGGGGACCGAGCGCGTCGTGGTCCTGGCAGAGACCCGGGAGCGCGACGAGGCCAGCCTGGAGCGGCTGCGGCATGAAATCCAGGAGGTGGCCGTCGACCTCCTGGGCACGCCCGCGGACGAGGTGGTCCTTGTGCCCCCGCAGACCGTACCCAAGACATCCAGCGGCAAGGTGAGGCGGGCGTCGAGCCGCGACCTCTACGAGAGCGGCCGGCTCGGGCACGGCAAGGCCGCGGTCTGGTGGCAGCTCACCCGCCTGGCCGTCTCGGGTCTGTGGGCGCGCACGGCGCGGCGGACGCGGACCCTGTTTGATCTCCTCTACGGGGTCTGGTTCTGGCTTCTCTTCCTGCTGATCGTGCCGTTTGCCGGTCTGGTGGTGTGCTTGACGCCGGGGCTGAGGCGCCGCCGCGGCCTCGCGCGTGTCAGCACCCGCGTCCTCGCGGCGCTCACCGGGATGCATTTGAAGATCGAGGGCGTCGAGAACGTCGATCGCGCCGGAGCGGCAGGGCCGCGAATCGTGGCGTCCAACCACGCGAGCTACCTGGACGCGTTCATCCTGATGGCTCTGCTGCCGCCTGATTTTGGCTTTGTAGCCAAGCGGGAGCTGGAGGGCAATGCCTTGGCGCGCATGCTCCTGAGGAGCCTGGGCACGGTCTTCGTCGAGCGTTTTGATGCCAGCCAGGGGGTGGAGGAGACCCGCAAGGTGGCCGAGGTGGTGCGGTCGGGCGATTCGGTGGCCATCTTTCCGGAGGGGACCTTCATCCGCGTGCCCGGGCTCCTGCCGTTCCGCATGGGGGCCTTTGTGGTGGCGGCGCAGACCGGCGCGCCGGTGTTGCCGGTAGTGATCCGGGGCTCCCGCTCCAAGCTCCGGGACGAGGAGTGGCTTCCCCGGCGGGGCGGAATCGATGTCGTAGTCCGGCCAGCGGTCTGGCCCGAGGGCTCCGACTGGGCCGCGGCCGTCCGTCTGCGGGAGGTGGTGAGGACCGAGATCCTGGCCCATGCAGGCGAGCCCGATCTGGGCTGACAGGCGGGCTGACAGGCGGGTCCTTGTTGCGCCGCGCGCGCCGGTCTGGGATACTGGCGTTGCACGGTTCGACAACTTGGAGACGGCATACGTGCCGAACCCGCGACAAGTTCCGAAGGGGCTTTCGATGAAGGACAGGGAACGTGTATCACTACGGTCCTGGAAGATGATGTGTCTGGCCATTGCCGTTTTCCTGGCCGTCCTGGCGAGTCCGGACCGTCTGCTGGCCCAGGAAGGGCAGGGTGGCACCTGGACCTTCAGCACGGACAGCGCGAACAACCTCATCGTCCAGGATCTTGAGTCCTTCTCAGCGGCCCAGGGGGTGACGGGCCAGCCGCTCTGCCTCAGCTACCGTCCGGCCTGCCCCTCGGCTTCCGACAGAAGAGCCAACGATCTGCGTCTCGCCAAGGCCCGCTATACACTGCGCGGGTCTGGGGGGAAGAGCACGGAGTGGCGGGTGGATCTCGGCCAGCCCACGTCGCGGGAGTCGTCCACGGTCCTGCCGTTTCTGGTGGGAGTCGAGCAGGGGATGGTCCAGATCGTCCGCTCGCCGGGTGCCTGGTCGGTGGAGCTGCAGAGAATTCCGGCCTCCGAGCTTCGCGTCGGAGACGGCAAGCGTTGGAACGTGTACCTGACCCTCGCAGCTCCTCCGGACCCCGAAGCCCAGAGCTGCTGGATCGAGGTCTCCTGCCCCAACCCGGGCTGATCCCCACTTGTAGCCTCGCCGACTAGCGCTCCAGGTAGCCTTCCTGAGTGCGCACCTGGGCACCGGCGTCGCCCTCGCCCCGCTCGCCGCGATTGCCGCGCACCCGCAGCTCCACGTCGTGCCAGGTGCCGCGCCCCTTGGACAGGGTGGGGTAGTAGCCCAGGACGTACTGGTCGCGCAGCTCCCGCAGCAGGGTATCCAGGGCGGCCCCGGTCTGCTCGACGCTTTCGAGCGGCACGATCCTCCCGCCGCTCTCCAGGACCGTGCTCCGGAGTAGCTCGATCTCGCGGGCATGCCCCACGCCGTCCCGCCAGGCGCTGAAGAGCTGCATGTGCGGCGTCTCCTCGGCGTTGCCTCCCAGGCGGAGCCAGTAGACGAGCGACTGGCTCTGCCGGGCGATCCTCTGCACCTGCTCCATCGGCAGGACGCTCTCGATGTCCACGCCGTCCGACAGCAGGATGAGCACCTTCCGGCCCTGGTGGCCCTCCAGCCTCTTCAGGCCCAGGTACATGGCGTCGTTGAGGGCGGTTCCCCCCTGCGCCTCGACGGTGGAGAGGCCCAGCGAGAGGATCGAGGGGACACTGGTGAAGGGGGTCTCGAGGAGGATGCGGTCCGAGAACAGCAGCAGCTTGGCCTCGTCGAGGCGGTTCATCTTGCCGGCGAACCCCTTGGCGCCGTCGAGGGCCGTACGCAGCCGGTCGCCCGCCATGCTGGTGCTCGAATCCACCAGGAGCGCGGCGGTGAACGGGACCTCCCCGCGCTCGAAGGTGATGATCTCCTGCGGCACGCCGTTGTCCAGGATGGTGAAGTCGTTCCGGGTGAGATCCGTGACCCGGCGTCCTCCAGCTTCCACGACCGCGTAAAGCTGCTGCAGGCCGACCTCGATCTCCTCGTCCACCTGCAGCGGCAGGGTGCGGAGGCTGTCCGAGCCAAGGGGACCGGCGGGTCCGTAGGCCACGACCTCGATGAAATGCTCGGCGTTCTGCTGGCCCACGTCCACGAGAACACGGTACGGCGGCTTTTCGACCACGCCGATCCGCAGGGAGTCGAGATAGAACTCGACTCTGCTCACGCTGGCGCCGCTCACCTGGGCGCGGATTTCGATCTGCCCGAAGAGCGGCTGGCCACGGGGCGGGGAGACGATCCGGATCTGGGCGGCTGCCGCCGCCGGGG
>JANOCF010001328.1:0-3332 GCA_031412055.1 Holophagales bacterium
CCTACAACGAGGCGGGCCGGCTCGGCTCTACCCTGCAGCGGGCGGTGGATTATCTCTCGCAGCGGGGTGTTTCGTACGAGATCCTCGTGGTGGACGACGGCAGCCGCGACCGCACCATCGAGGTGGCCGAGGGCTTCTCGGGCCACGGAGTGCGGGTGATCCGGCACGAGCGCAACCGCGGCAAGGGCGCGGCGATCAAGACCGGGATCACGGCCAGCCGCGGCGCCGAGGTGCTGCTCTCGGACGCCGACGCCTCGACTCCCATCGAAGAGCTGGAGAAGCTGGAGCGCCGTCTGGGCGAGGCGCCCGTGGTGCTGGGCAGCCGCGCGGTGGCGGGGGCTGACATCCGCCAGCATCAGCCGATCTACCGCGAGGTCATGGGCAAGACGTTCAACCTGATCATCCGGACGGTGGGAGTCCGGGGGGTGCACGATACGCAGTGCGGCTTCAAGCTCCTGCAGGGAGACGTCGCCCGGGAGATCGGCTCCAGGCTGACCATCGAGGGCTTCGCGTACGACGTGGAGCTGGTCTGGCTGGCGAAGCGGCTCGGTCACCGGGTCAAGGAGGTGGGGGTGATCTGGATCGACTCGCCGGACTCGCGCGTGGACCCGATCCGCTCGTCCGTGTCGATGCTGGTCGACGTGATCCGCATGCGGTTCCGGCACTCGGGGGAACGTTGACCTTTCACCCGGCCCTGCCGCTCCTGGCTCTGCTGGGAGTGGCGGGGCTCCTCCTGGGCCTGCGGGCGCCGGGAGGGCTCCGGAGGGAGATCGGTCTCGCCTGGGGAGCGTTGGCGGTGGCGGGCATGGCCCTGCTGGCTCCGGCCCTTTCGATTCCCACGGGCATCCCCAGCCCGGCCGCCACGCTCGCCTCAGTCCCTCCCTGGCAGGGCACGGGCGACCCTGGCGCGGGCAACCCGGTCCTCCGCGACGTCACCTTCCAGATCCAGCCCTGGCAGATCTTTTCCCGGCGCGAGCTGCGGGCCGGCCGTCTCCCCCTCTGGAACCCGCACCAGTTCTCGGGCGCTCCTTTCTGGGCCAACGGCCAGTCGGCGCCGCTGTTCCCCCTGCACCTGCTGTTCGCCGCCCTGCCGCTCCGTCTCGGGTTCGTGCTGCTCCCCTGGCTGCGCCTGCTGATCGCGGGCTGCGGAGCCTGGGTGCTCGGCAGGGAGCTGGGGCTGTCCCGTCCCGCGGCCCTGATGACCGCGCTGATGTTTTCCCTTTCCGGGATGCTGGTCAGCTTCTTACTCTTCCCCATGGGCAATGCCCTCGCGCTGGTACCGTGGGTTCTTTGGAGCGTTGAGCGACTCGTGGGAGGGAAGGGGGTCTTCTTGCTCGCCCTCACCGCCGGACTCCAGCTCCTCGGAGGCCACCCCGAGACCTGCGCCCACACCGCTCTCCTCTCGGTTTTGTATCTGCTCGTGAGGGGAGCCGGTGCGAGAGGCTGGCTCCGCTTCGCGGCCGGCTGGACGCTCGCCGCCCTGATCGCCGCCGTCCAGATCCTCCCTCTTCTCCTCCTGCTTCCCGAGACGAGCAAGTGGGCCGCCCAAGGAGCAGGCCCCAGCCCCGCGCTTTCCCTCCTGCTCCAGCAGCCGCTCCGTCTCGTCCTCCCGCAGCTCTATGGCCACCCGGCGGACGGCACGTGGTGGGGACCGTTCAACTACTCGGCCACGGCGGTCTACGTTGGAGCGCTCGCCCTGCCCCTGGCCGCCGCCGGGATCGGCCGCGCCCGCTCGGACCGTCGCTGGCTCGGCGTGGCCGTCCTGCTGGCCTTCTCCTTCCTGGCCGCGTACCACATGCCCGGGGTGCGGGACATTCTGGGCGCTCTCCCGGTGCTCGGCCGCGCCGCGCAGCACCGGCTGATCTTCGGGATCGAGCTGGGTCTCGCCCTGCTGGCGGGCGCCGGCTGCGACCGCTGGCTGGAAGGACGAAGCAAGGAGGCGCTGCTGGGAGTCGTCGCGGTGACGGGCATGCTCTTTGCCGCCTGGACGCTCTTTGCGAAGGAGTGGCTGAGCCACGGTCTCATCGTCCAGCAGCTCCTCTGGACGATGGGGATCGGCGGCATGCTCCTGGGTCTCCTGATCCTGCTTACCCTGCCCAGGGAGCGGCGCTGGTCGGCCTACCCCCTGCTCCCGGCCGTGGTGCTCCTGGATCTGATCCTCGCCCACGGCGGCATCCTGCGGGCAATCCCCCTGGAGCGGCTCTACCCGGAGACCGGCGCCGTCAGCTTCCTGCAAGGGCAGCCGGGCCGGGTGGCGGGTGTCGATCAGGCGCTGCGGCCCAACGCTGCCTTGGCCTATGGTCTTCTGGACCCGCGGGGCGACGACCCGGTCAAGCTGGAGCGCTATGAGCAGGTCTACCGCTCGTTTGCTCCGGACAACCCTGTCTATTACGAGCCGATCCGGCGGTGGGACGATCCCTGGCTCGACCGGCTCGGCGTCCGCTGGGTGATGGCCGGACCCGGAGCAGAGGCTCCTCTTCCCGGCTGGCGGCTGGCCTACGAGGGGGCGGATGCCCGCGTGTTCGAGCGCCCCGGAGCCCTGCCGCTCGTGCGTTGGACGGGCGGAGGATCGGCTCCCGGCATCCTGCGGCAGGACCCGGGGCTCTGGGAGATCGCATGGCGCACCCCGCGCCGCGCCACGCTCGTGATTGCCGAGACCTGGGACCGCGGCTGGCGCGCGACCGTGGGCGGCCAGCCCGTTCCGGTGGTCCCCGTGGACGGAGCCTTGATCGGCGTCGAGCTGGGCCCGGGGACCGGCCGCCTGGAGCTGCGCTACCGCCCCGCCGGGCTTCTCCCCGGAGCTGTCTTGAGTCTCCTCGGACTTCTGGGGCTCGCGGTCGCGTTCCGCGGCCGTTCCCCCGGCCGTGGATTCAGTTCCCCCGGCGAGGGGACGGTTTCCCCCAGCCAAGCGAAAGCTCCAGATGCCCGGGGGACCGCCGCCATTGCGGAGGGGGACCAAAAACATCGCGAGGGGAACGCCTCACCTCCCGGGGGGAAACGCCGAAACGGCGGGGGGAATGCTCCCATCGAGATCCGCGCCACTCTCCCCGAGGATCTGCCGTCCCTCTCCGCCCTGTTCGAGCAGCGCTTCGGGCACCCTCTGGAGCCAGCCGACTGGGAGTGGAAGTACAGGCTTCTCCCCGGGGAAGCACGCAGCCTCGTGGCTGTCTCGGAGGGTGAGATCGTGGCCCATGCCGGAGCTCTGTGCCTGCCCGCTCGCTGGCAGGCAGGCAATATCGGAGACGATGGTATCTGGCAGCTCGTAGACTTCGCCGGAAAGGCGCGCGGAGGTCTCCGCCCGCCCCTGGTCGATCTTGGCCGGGCACTGCTGG
>JANOCF010001329.1:0-2029 GCA_031412055.1 Holophagales bacterium
CGACCGTGACCGGACCCGCCGCCGTCGGCGGCGGCGTGGCGGCGAACGGCGCCGCGAAGGTCAGGCCGGCGAGCCGGCCGGGGCTGCGGGTGAGGGCGCAACCGCCGGAGCCGGCGTAGAAGGTGGAGAAGGTAGAGTGGAGGCTGCGGCGGTTCCCGCGCCGGCTCCGGCTCCGCAGAGCGGCGGCTGGGAACCTCCTCAGGAGTAACGTGACACCAGACCCTCCCCGCCCAGGGAGGGTCTTCGTTTCCTACTTGTAGAAGATCGGGAACGACCCCGGGTCGGTCTCGTGCATCATCTCGTACACCGTCTCGAAGATCGACTCGCGGTTGGGCTTTGAGAAGTAGTCGCCGTCCGAGCCGTAGGCCGGGCGGTGCTCCTTGGCGGCGAGGGTCCGGGGCTCGGCGTCGAGCCACTTGTAGCCGCCCTGCCTCTCCAGCACCTGCTGCATCATGTAGGCCGTCGTCCCCCCGGGCACGTCCTCGTCCAGGAAAAGCACCCGGTTCGTCTTCTTGAGCGACTCCACGATCCGGTGGTGGCGGTCGAACGGCAGCAGGGTCTGGACGTCGATCAGCTCCATCTCGATCCCGACCTCGGACAGCTTCTCCGCCGCCTCCATCGCGATCCGGCAGAGCGGACCGTAGGTCACCACGGTCACGTCAGTCCCCTGTCTCAGCACCTCGGGCACGCCCAGCGGTACCGTGAGCTCGCCGATGTTGGCCGGGAGTTTCTCCTTGAGTCGGTAGGCGTTCAGCACCTCGACGACGATCCCGGAGTCGTCCGACCGCAGCAGCGTGTTGTAGAAGCCCGCCGCCTGGGTCATGTTCCGGGGCACGCAGACATAGATGCCCCGCACCAGGTTGATGATCCCGGCCATCGGCGACCCGGAGTGCCAGATCCCCTCCAGACGGTGGCCGCGCGTGCGCACGATGACCGGCGCCTTCTGCTGCCCCTTGGTGCGCCAGCGCAGGCTCGCCAGGTCGTCGGACAGGATCTGCAACGCGTAGAGGATGTAGTCCAGGTACTGGATCTCGGCGACCGGCCGCAGCCCCCGCATGGCCATACCGATCGCCTGGCCGACGATCGTGACCTCGCGGATGCCCGTGTCCGTGACCCGGAGAGGACCGTACCGGGCCTGCAGACCGGCGAAGCCCTGGTTCACGTCGCCGATCTTGCCCACGTCCTCGCCCAGCGCGATGACCTGGGGACGGTTCCGCAGGGCAGCGTCGAAGCAGGCGTTGACCACCTCGAAGCCGTTGATCAGCGGTGCGTCCGGAGCATAGACGGCCTTGACCTCGGGGACGTCGAGCGCCGCTTCCGGCGTGGAGCTGTAAAGCTCCGAGTTGAAGCGGTCCGCGTTGATCCGGTCCTGCTCGCGCTTCCACTCGAGCAGCGGACGGGTGGCGGCAAGGTCCTCCCCGGCCGTGACCATCAAAGAGGCGTGGAGGGCCGACATGACATCGCGGCGCATGGGCGTCTGGAGGCGCTCGAGATCCTGGCGGATCTTCTCCACCTCCGCGCTCCGGGCGGATGCCTTGGCGAGATCGCCGGTCAGGGCCAGCACGACCTTGCGGTCCTCCTGGATCGGGCCGACGAAAGCCTGCCAGGCCCGCTCCTGGGCCTCGCGCACCTCCTGCACGCTCTCCCGCTCCAGCATCTCGATCTCGGAGGCCGGGGCGATCCCCTGCTCCAGAATCCACTCCCGCATCTTGCGGATGCAGTCGTACTCCTCCTCCCAGCCCAGACGCTCGGCGGACTTGTAGCGCTTGTGACTGCCGGAGGTCGAGTGCCCCTGGGGCTGGGTCATCTCCACCACGTGGACCACGGCCGGCACGTGCTCCTTGCGCAGGATCTGCGCGGCGTTCAGATAGGTCTCGCAGAGGCCGGCATAGTCCCAGCCCTTGACCGTGTAGAGGTCATAGCCCTGGCGGGTGCCGGGCTCGCGCCGGAAGCCGGAAAGGATCGCCGAGAGGTCGCCCTTGGTGATCTGGAACTCGTTGGGGACCGAGATGCCGTAGCCGTCGTCCCA
>JANOCF010001330.1:0-8531 GCA_031412055.1 Holophagales bacterium
AGCTCCCCACCGGCCGGACGATCGACGACATCGTGGCCCTCGCGCCGGGGGTGACGGAAGCGGGGCCGAACGACCAGATCACGATCTCGGGGTCGATGTCCTATGAGAGCCTCTTCCTGGTGAACGGCGTGGTGGTGAACGAGAACGTCCGCGGACAGCCGAACCCGCTCTACATCGAGGACGCGGTCCAGGAGACCACGGTTCTCACCGGCGGGGTCTCGGCGGAGTTCGGCCGGTTCACCGGGGGCGTGGTCAGCACCGTGACCAAGTCGGGAGGCAACGAGTTCTCCGGGTCGCTCCGCGATTCGTTCACCAACGACGACTGGACGGAGAAGTCGGACTTCCCCGCCCAGCTCGACCCCATCGACGACATCAACAGCGTCTACGAGGCAACCGTGGGCGGGCGGATCCTCCGCGACCGCCTCTGGTTTTTCGCGGCCGGGCGGTGGGAAGAGCGTGAGACCGGCGCCCAGACCTTCGACACCAGAATCCCCTACTCCACCTCGCGGGACGATCAGCGGATCGAGGGCAAGCTCACCGGGCGGATCACGGACAAGCACACGCTCGTCGCGTCCTACATCGACAGCGACCTCGAGCAGGGCAACTTCGTCACCTCCGGCCGCGTCGTCGACCTGCGCAGTCTCTCGTTCCGCGACGACCTCCGCGAGCTCCGTTCCCTGCACTACAACGGCATCATCACGGACCGCTTCCTCCTCGAGGGCCAGTACAGCGAGATGAAGCACGAATTTGCCCTCGGCGCCAACACCCGCGACCTGATCGAGGGCACGTTGCTGCTCGACGCCAATACCGGCCAGCGGATGTGGTCGCCGACCTTCTGCGGCAGGCCGTGCGGGTCCAAGGAGCGGAACAACGAGAGCTGGCTGGGCAAGGGGTCCTATTTTCTCAGCACCGAGGCGACCGGCAATCACAGCCTCGTCGGCGGCTTCGAGGAGTTCCACCAGAAGCGCAACGAGAACAACTTCCAGTCCGGCAGCGACCTTCGCATCCACGGCAACTTCTACTATTTCGGAGAGGACGTCTTCTTCGGTGTGGACCCGGACTCGAGCGAGATCGAGTGGGACCCCGTACCCGCGCTGTCGAACACCTCCGACTTCGCCACGCGCTCGTGGTTCGCCAACGACAAATGGGAGCTGAACGACAATTGGAGCTTCAACGTCGGAGTGCGCTACGACGAGTCGTTCGGCACTGACCAGGCCGGAAACAAGACCGTCGACGACAGCGCCTTCAGCCCACGCCTGGCGGCACGCTACGACCTGCGCGGCGACGGCAAGCACAACTTCAGCGCCACGTACGGCCGCTACGTCTCGAAGGTCGACCAAGGGCCCGCCGACAACACCGCCACCGCCGGCCGCTATGCCTCCTACTACTGGGATTACAAGGGCCCGGCGATCAACCCGGCGGGAACGCCGCGCGACCAGCTCGTCCCGGTCGACGAAGTCATCCGCCGGGTCTTCGAATGGTTCGATTCCGTCGGCGGCACCACGAATCGGAACCCCGGCCTCCTGACCAGCGCGCACATCCCTGGCGTCACGCTGCGCTTCGACGGGCCGCTCGCGGCACCGTTCATGGACGAGTACACGCTGGGCTACGCCACGGCGTTCGGGGATGGCGGCTTCGTGCGCGCCGATTACATCGACCGGACCTGGGGAGATTTCTACGTCGTACGGCGGACGCTGCAGACCGGAAAGGCGACGGACCCGAACGGCGATCAGTTCGACCAGGGCGTGATCGGGAACAGCGACGCAAACCTGAGCCGCGTCTACCGCGCGGTTCAGCTCCAGGGCCGCTACCGGCCCTGGGAACGACTCTCGATCGGCGGCAACTACACCTGGTCGAGATTGCGCGGCAACGTCGAGGGCGAGACCCCGGGCTTCGCCACCAGCCTGGACAACGACCCCACGATCAACAAGCCCGAGTACCAGGACTTCGAGCAGATCAACCCGGTCGGCTTCGTGGGTCCGGACATGCGCCACCGTGCCAACCTCTGGGTGCAGTACGACTTGCCGACGTCGGCCGGGGACTTCAACTTCACACTGTTGGAGCGCTATCACTCGGCCCTGCCCTACTCGGCCATCGGCACGATCGACGTGCGGAGGGGCACGTCGACGGGACCCGCCAACGGCGTGGTGAACCCCGGCTACGTGAGCACACCTTCCTCGTTGACCTACTTCTTCAGCGGCCGGGGTGAGCTCCGCCTCGACGACATCATCTCGACGGACCTGGGGGTGAACTGGTACGCGCCGCCGCTGCGCGGCGTGCGCTTCTTCATCGAGGGCGACATCCTGAACCTGTTCAACAGTCAGGGACTGCAAGACCCGGATTTCGTCGACAAGACCGTGCTCACCCGCCGCCAGGCAGCGTGTCTCCAGACGGGTACCAACGAACGCTGTCTGCCCTTCAACCCGCTGGCCGGCGAGGCGCCACGGGAGGGCGTGCACTGGCAGAGGGGACCGAGGTTCGGGCAGCCCACGTCGGCAGACGCCTACCAGCGCCCTCGCACCTTCCGTGTCTCGCTCGGCTTGAGGTTCTAAACCGCTCGGTTGTCTTACCGCGCCCTTACCGCGCCGCGCGCTGACGCCAGCGCGCGGCGCCCGGGCGGTCGTCGAACGCCTCGAGAGTCCGGGCCGCCAGGAGGAACGCCCCGCGGTGCGGGTTGCTCCTCGCCATCTGCTCGAACAGCTCGTCCGCCTCCGCGCTCTTGCCCTGGATCATGAGGATCACCGCCAGGTTGGCGTAGGCCTGCAGGTGCCGTGGGAACGCCGCGATCTCGCGCCGGTAGGCGGCAGCCGCCTCCTCCGGCCGATCGAGGCGCGCCAGCAGGTCGCCGCGCAGATAGTCCGCTCCCTGCAGCCGTCCCTGTCGTCCCTGTCGCCCGACACCGAGCTCCGCCGCGCGTCGCTCCGCCTCCTGGACCGTCTGCAGCGCTCGTTCGAGCCTGCCGGCGGTCCGCTCGACGTCGGCGAGCAGCAGCAACGTCGCCGGCTGGCTGTCGCCGCGCTCAAGGGCGGACCTCGCGTGCTCCTCCGCGGCATCGAAGCGTCCCTCTTCGAGCGCGACCCGGGCGAGGAGCTCGTTCGCTTCGCGGGGATGGGTCGTGAGGGCGAGGCGGGCATGGGATGCGGCCGTGGCGGTATCGCCAATATCGCCGATATCGCCGATATCGCCGGTATCGCCGCGCTTGAGATAGGCGAAGCCCAGGGCGAGCGCGAGATCCGGCGAGAAGCGCTCGGCGTGAGCGATCGCCGACCGATAGGCCTCGATCGCTTCGTCGTAGCGGCCGGATTCCACCAGGACCTCTCCCAGCTTCGACCACACGTCCTGGAGCTTCGGGTTCTCTTCCAGCAGACTCCTCAAGGCCGCGATCGCCTCATCCAACCGGCGCTCGTCCGCGAGCCGGAACGCCGCCTTGATGCGAGCGAGGTTCTTGACCTCGTCGCGCGGGTTCGGCAGCGGCCCGGCACCGCGCTCGCGCGGCGTTCCCACGTATCCCAGAGCGGCCAGTTTCCTGGCGTCCTCCGGGTCGATCTCGCCGACCGCCGCGGTCGCCGCGGCCACTGCGGCCGTTGCGGGATAGGCCTGCATCTCCCGTCGCAGCCGTGACGCCTCTCGGCGCTCGATCGTGATCAGATTCCTGGTTTCACCGGGATCGCTCTCCAGATCGTAGAGCTCGGGACTGGGCCCTTCGATGTAGTGATAGCGGCCGTCGATCAGCGACCGCAGCTCGCTCCAGCCGAGGTGAATGCGCGGGTAGAGCGTCTCGGAGTAGATGGGACGAGCCTCGGTTTTAGCATCGACCTCAGCGTCGAACCACGAAGCCGGGCGCGAAGGCAGGTCGATGCCCACCAGGCGCAGCACCGTGCCGAAGAGATGCGCCAGAGGCGTGGGCCGGCTGATCGAACCGGCCTGGTGCGAGCCCGGCAGCTTGACCAGGAGCGGAACCCACAGCGCCTCGCGATACAGCAGGATCCCATGCTGGTCTTCACCGTGGTCCCACAAGCCCTCGCCGTGATCCGAGGTGAAGATGATGATCGCGGAATCGTAGAGCCCGGAAGCCTTGAGCGACCGGAGCAGCTCGCCGACGATGGCATCCGCAGCGGCAATCTCGCCGTCGTAGGCAGACGGGTAGCGGCTCTTGAACGGCTCGGGCGGGTCGTAGGGGGCGTGCGGCTCGTAGAGATGGAGGAAGAAAAAGAAAGGCTGCTCGCGGTGCCCCAGGATCCATGCCAGCGCGTGCTTCAGCGTCTCCCCGCCCGAGCGCTGGTGTTCGCTCGTCGCGCCCGCCGTCGCGACGGCGATCGAGTCTTCGTAGAACTCGAAGCCGTCATCGATCCCGGTGTCGGAGCGCAGAACGTAGGACGACACCGCGGCGCCCGCTGCATAGCCACGCTCGCGCAGCTCCTCGGCGAGAGTTCTGAACCTCGCTCCTTCGAATCGGTAGCCGATGTTGTTCCGCAGGCCGTGCTCGGTGGGCAGCGACCCGGTAAACATCGAGGCGTGCGAAGGAAGAGTCATCGGGCAATGGCTGTAGACGCGCTCGAAGAGGACTGAGTCGCGCCGCAGTCCGTCGATGTTGGGTGTTTCGACCTGGCGGTAACCGTAGGCCGGGAGGTGGTCCGCACGCAGGGTATCGACCGAGATGAGGATCACCGGCGCGCCCGGGAAGGGTCCGGGTGAGGCGGGTGAGGCGTCGCGCCCGCAGGCGGTCGCCAGGAGCGCGGCCGCGATTATTACGCCACGGAGTCGGCTCACGGCGTGGCGAGGACCACATCGGCGATGCGGTCCACCGTCGGTCCGAGGAAGTTGTCGTTCCGGTTCGTCAGCATGATGATCGTGAGCCGCTTGTCCGGGTAGCGGGCCAGGTACGTGCTGAACCCGATGGTCTCGCCGTAGTGCCAGACCTTGCGTGTCCCCCTGTGCGAAGCCACGTACCAGCCATAGCCGTAGCGATCGCGTCAAGCTGGGCGGGAACCGTGGAAGCAGCAGCGACCGTCGCGAAGAGGAGGATCATGAACGAACACGGCATGCCATCTTTTATCCCAAACTGATCGGAATGGCCAGCCCGCCTCCCGGCGGCGTATTGAGCCCACATTAGCGCCTACCTGCGGGGTGACATCTGCCGGAGGATCTCTCCTCTCACTGGGAGCGCCGACCGCTTCCAGGGCCTACCCGCCGGCCAGGATCTGCCGGAGGATCGCGATGTTGTCGCGGTGACCGGTGAGGTGGGCGGTGACCTTGCCGCGGATGGGATAGCCCAGGAGATAGAGGTCGCCGATGATGTCCAGGATCTTGTGGCGGACGAACTCGTCGGGGAAGCGCAGATCGGTGTTGACGATCTCGTCCTCCCCTACCAGGATGAAGTTGTCGAGCCGTCCGCCCGAGCCCAGGCCGAGCTCGTTCAGCATCTTCAGGTCCTTCATGAACCCAAAGGTGCGGGCCGGCGCGATCTCCTGCTTGTAGACGTCCGGGGACGCGAGGGTGAACTCGTAGCGCTGCTCCCCCACCGGCGGCGGGTAGCGCAGCAGGTAGGAGACCGAAAACTCGTCGGCCGGCTCGATAGCCAGGACCTTGTCTCCAGATCCGCGGACCTCGTAGCGGCGATCGATCACCAGCTCGCGCTCGGGCTCGTCCTGGTCGGCAATCCCCACCTCTTCGAGGATCTTGCAGAACTCCAGGGCCGAGCCGTCCAGCACCGGGATCTCGCGGTGCACCTTGATCAGGAGGTTGCCCACCCGGTAGGCGTGCAGCGCCGAGAGCAGGTGCTCGATGGTGCGGATGCTCTCTCCGCCATCCGAGAGGGTGGTCGCGTAGTCGGTCTCGGCCACGGCCCCTACGTGGGCAGGGATCTCGACGCCGGCCGGGAGTGTCACGAAGTGGATGCCGCTGTTGGCGGGCAACGGCTGGAGGACCATGCCCGTGCGCTGGCCCGAGTGGAGGCCCAGGCCATAGGCCACGGTGGAGTGGCGGATGGTGCGCTGGGGGTGCCCGGTCTCACGGAGCAGCGGCAGGTCCGGGGCGGCGGTGAAGCGGCGCTCGTCGTGGCGGTCCCGGGGCAGGCCGGGCAGCTCGTGCGCGATTCCGGCCTCTTCGAGGGAGCGGCGGTAGGAGAGGGCTCCGGACGCCGCGTCCACGGCGCGCTTGTAGGAGAGCGGCTTCTCCAGGTAGTCGAACGCGCCCATCTTGATGGCCTTGACCGCGGTGGAGGCGGAGCCGTGCCCCGACATCATGACCACGGCCGCAGCGGGGTCCTCCTCGCGGAGGGCTTGAAGGGTTTCGAGGCCGTCGCGGTCGGCCAGCCAGATGTCGAGGAAGACCACGGCGGGCCGCTTCTCGCGGTAGAGGGACAGCGCCTCTTCGCCGCTCGTGGTGGTGAGGGTCGAATAGCCTTCGTCGGTGAGGATGGCACCCAGGGTGCTGAGGATCCCCGGCTCGTCGTCCACGATCAAGACCAGTTCGGGCATGGCGGCTTACCGTAACACAGCCCCCAGGGAGCTGTTGAGGGGTTCGAGAGGAGACCGGTCTACCAGGCTTCGCCGGGCGGGACGGGCCGGTTGTCCGGCCGATCTTCGTTGTCGATGGAACGAATCAGCTCCGCCGGGCTCTCCTTGAGCTCCAGCTTGGCGCCCGCGGCCAGGTAGACTTCGCTCCCCTCCTGCGGGGCGCCCTTCACCCGGTCGAGGATGGCGGCGATCTGGGATGACTGCAGGTTTGCGTGCTTGCCGTCGAGTGTGGTTGCGATGATCCAGGCCATGTTGGAAGCGTATCACGTGAGATAATCCCCGAACGTTACGGAATCCCCACAGACATGAAGAAGATCCTGTCCCTCCTGGCGATACTGGTCCTCGTTCTCGTCGCGGTGCTCCTGGCGCGGGCGGCCACGGTCGAGTCGCGGCAGGTGAAGGCCGAGCCGGTGACCGATCTCGCGGTCGACGCCCGAGCGGTCTCTGAACGCCTGGCAGGCGCGGTCCGCTTCCCCACGATTTCCCATGAAGGAGGTCATGAAGGGGGCCGGAACGTCGATGCCCGGGCCTTCCTCGGACTCCATCAGTATCTCCAGACGAGCTTTCCGCGGGTCCACCAGGCTCTGAAGCGGGAGACGATCGCGGGCTACAGCCTGCTCTACACCTGGCCGGGACGGAACGCGGGCCTGGCTCCCCTGCTCCTCATGTCGCACATGGACGTCGTTCCGGTGGAGCCCGGGACCGAGAAGAGGTGGACCCATCCGGCGTTCTCCGGTGCCATCGCGGACGGCCACGTCTGGGGCCGGGGCACGCTGGACGACAAGGTGTCCATGCTCGCGGTCCTGGAGGCCGTGGAGATGCTCCTCGAAAAGAAGTTCCAGCCGGAGAGGACGGTCCTGTTGGCGTTCGGGCACGACGAGGAGGTCGGCGGCTGGCAGGGTGCCGCGGCCATCGCCCGGCTGCTGGAAGCCCGCGGGGTGCGGGCCGAGATGATCCTCGACGAAGGGGGCATCATCGCCTCGGGGATGGTCCAGGGGATCAAGTCCGACGTGGCCATGATCAGCACGGCCGAGAAAGGATTTGTGACGGTCGCGCTGACGGCCCGCTCGCAGGGCGGCCACTCCTCCATGCCTCCGCCCAGCACCGCGATCGGGGCCGTTGCCAACGCGGTGCGGAAGCTGGAGGAGAACCCGATGCCGGCGCGCATCGACGGCCCCACCCGCGAGTCGTTCGAGTTTCTCGCGCCCGAGATGCCTCTCCCCATGCGGACGGTCCTCGCCAACCTGTGGCTGTTCGACCCGGTGGTGAAGTCCCGGTTCGGGGCCGAGCCCTCCGGCAACGCGCGGATGCGCACCACCACGGCGGCCACGATGATCCGGGGCGGGGTCAAGGAGAACGTGCTCCCCAGCGAGGCCACGGCCTGGGTCAACTTCCGCATCCTGCCGGGCGACTCGGTGGAGTCCGTGCTGGAGCACGTCCGCCAGACGGTCGGCCCGGACATCCTGGTGGCGGTCTCGGGCAATCAGCGGACGGAGCCTTCGCCCACTTCCAGGGCGGACGGGCCGGCCTTCCGACTGCTCCAGCCGACGATTTCGCAGGTCTTTCCCGGCACGCTCGCGTCGCCGAACCGCCTCGGCGGAGGGACGGATACGAAGCACTTCCAGAAGCTGAGCGGGAACGTGTTCCGCTTCATTCCGGTGAAGATCACGGCCGAGGACCTGGCCCGCATCCACGGCACGAACGAGCGGGTCGGGATCGAGGACTATGCCGGGGCCGTGCGCTTCTACGCGCAGCTCATCCGGAACGCCGCTTAGCCCTTCCGGAGGGCGGCCACAAGGGCCGCCCTACTAGAACTTGAAGAGGGCGTCGAAGGCGGAGCGGGCGTCGTTCGGAGAGGGCTTACCGGACTCGCCGGCGTCCCTGGCGAACTCCTGGGCGGCTTTCGGGGTGAAGAGCGGGCAGTCGTTGCGGGTGCTCTTTTTCATGATGCGGGCCGGGATCTCTTCAAACCGGCGGCACTCCCAGCGCGCGGAGGTATCGAAGGAGACACAG
>JANOCF010001331.1:0-4689 GCA_031412055.1 Holophagales bacterium
TCCTGGACAACATGGACCTGGAGCGCGAGCGCGGCATCACGATCAAGGCGCGCGCCGTGCGCCTGCACTACACGGCCCTGGACGGCGAGACCTACCAGCTCAACCTGATCGACACGCCCGGGCACGTGGACTTCGCCTACGAAGTATCGCGGAGCCTCGCGGCATGCGAGGGCGCGCTCCTCGTGGTCGACGCCGCGCAGGGAGTCGAGGCGCAGACCCTGGCCAACGCCTACCTGGCGATCAACGCCAACCTGACCATGGTGCCGGTGATCAACAAGATCGACCTTCCCGCGGCCGACCCCGACCGGGTCAAGGAGCAGATCGAGACCTTCAACGGCATCGACGCCCACGACGCGGTTATGGCTTCCGCGAAAGCCGGGATCGGGATCGAGGACGTGCTGGAGCGGATCGTGCGCGACGTGCCGCCGCCCAAGGGCGATCCCGAGGCGCCGCTCAAGGCCCTCCTCTTCGACTCCTGGTACGACCCCTACCGCGGAGTGGTCTGCATGCTGCGGGTCGTCGAGGGGGTCCTGCGCAAGGGCGACAAGGTGAAGTTCATGTCGTCCGGCCGGATCTATCCGGTCGACGAGCTGGGGATCTTCACTCCCAAGGCGGAGCCGGTGAACCGGCTCGGGGTGGGCGAGGTGGGTTTCGTCTACGCGGGCATCAAGGATCTGATCCAGGCGCAGATCGGCGACACGGTGACGCACGCCATCCGGCCGACGGAGGCGCCGTACCCTGGGTTCAAGGAGATCAAGCCGATGGTCTTCGCCGGTCTCTACCCGGTGAGCGCCGACGACTACGAGGGGCTGCGCGACGCGGTCGAGAAGCTGCGCTTGAACGACGCCTCGTTCTCCTACGAGCCCGAGAGCTCGGGCGCGCTCGGCTTCGGCTTCCGCTGCGGCTTCCTGGGCCTGCTGCACATGGAGATCATCCAGGCGCGGCTGGAGCGGGAGTTCAACCTGGACCTCATCACCTCGGCGCCCGGAGTGCGTTACATGGCGCACACCACGGACGGCGGCACGGTGGAGGTGGACAGCCCGGCGAAGCTGCCCAACCCGGGCAAGCTCGACTACCTGGAGGAGCCGTACATCCAGGCGACGATCGTGTCGCGCTCGGACTACGTGGGCGGCATCCTGGCGCTGGCGGAAGAGCGCCGGGGCGAGCAGCGGAGCCTGCAGTTCCTGACCACGGACCGGGTGCTGATCGAGTACGACTTCCCGCTGGGCGAGGTGATCTACGACTTCTACGACCGGCTGAAGTCGGTCTCCCGGGGCTATGCCTCGCTCGACTACCAGGTGGCGGGCTACCGGCGCAGCGAGCTGGTGAAGCTGGACATCCTGGTCAACGGCGAGCCGGTCGACGCGCTGTCGCTGATCGTGCACCGGGACAAGGCGTACGCCCGCGGCAAGGTGCTGGTGGAGAAGATGAAGGAGCTGATCCCGCGCCAGCTCTTCGAGGTGGTGCTGCAGGCGGCGATCGGCTCGCGGGTGATCGCCCGGGAGACGGTGCGCGCGATCACCAAGAACGTCATCGCCAAGTGCTACGGCGGCGACATCAGCCGCAAGCGCAAGCTGATCGAGAAGCAGAAGGAAGGCAAGAAGCGGATGAAGCGGGTCGGCCGCGTGGACATCCCGCAGGAAGCCTTCCTGGCCGTGCTGCGGGTCGACTGAGGCCTCTACGCCAGGGAGCGTCCTCCATCCTGCGCGCGGGACGGGAACGACCCGGTGGTGGCGCGACGTTGACCGCCATACCACGCCGTGGTTACATGATTCCGTTAGATGGGATAGAGGAGGCTCAAGGTGCCTGAGGTATTCAACGTTTATTGCGACGAGAGCTGCCATCTGGAGAGTGATAGGCAGCCCGCCATGTCGTTGGGAGCTGTCTGGTGCTCGCTGGAGAAGGTGCGTCTCGCGAACGAGCGCATTCGCGAGATCAAATCCAGGCACGGCCATGCCGCATACCTTGAAGTCAAGTGGACGAAGATTTCACCGGGAAATGTGGATCTCTACGCTGAGCTGGTGGACTTTTTTTTCGATGCAAATTACCTGAATTTCAGATGTCTCGTTGCCAGCAAGACCAACCTGCGCCACGGTGATTTCGGGCAAACTCATGATGAGTGGTACTACAAGATGTACTTCACCATGTTACAGGCCATTTTGAGTCCACATGCCTGCTTCAGGATTTTCCTTGACATCAAAGACTCGCGCAGCGCAGCGAAGGTGAAGAAGTTGCACGAGGTGCTGGCGAACAACCTCTATGACTTCTCCATGGACATCGTTGAGCGGGTGCAGACAGTCCGCTCTCACGAAGTAGAGCTACTCCAGTTGGCAGACATTCTGATTGGCGCGGTATCCGCCGCAAATCGGGGCACAACCGTGAGCGCGGCGAAGCTATCGATTATCGAAAAAATGCGTAAAAAATCCGGCTACAGCTTGACGCGCAACACGTTGGTGCGAGAACGGAAAGTGAACGTGTTCCATTGGCGGGGAGTGCCCTGAGGTATGCCAGCGTGGCTTCCCCCGTTGATGTGCCTGGCTGATTTCGGTGGCGACTGGAAGCGGTACGAAGAAGCATTGTACGAGGCGTACCTCCGTGACTTCTCGCAGGCCAACCTGACTTACGAGGGCTTGCCTCTAGGTGTCAAGCGACACCCGAAGCTGGACGGCAAAGACGCTACGTTTGTGCACTTTACCTCTGAGGGACGTGTGGAGTCAGCAAGAACGCCAGATCTCAGAAGGTGCGAGAGGATCTGCTGGCCGAGGCCCATTATTGAGCTGGCCGGTAGAGATGACGCTATCAAAGTTTGGGAGAACGATCGAGGTCGAGAAAAGCGCGCATGCCTTTGGCTGGAAGAAGAAGACTACCTCGTCGTCCTGGCATTGAGAGGAACCTACGTTCTGCCGTGGACGGCTTACCTCGTTCAAGAAGAGCACGGGAAGCGGAAGCTGCGGAAAGAATACCTGGCCTTCAAGAAGTCCTGGAAAGGCTAATGCCGCCCCGAGGGACGGCATCGTTACTCCTTCTACGACTCGGTAGATGAGCTAATCCAGAGTCTAAGCTCGTGGATAGAGTCTGTCAACACCCTATACAACGAGCTTCTGCAAGCGCGTATTCCGGCAGCCTTATGAGGGCTGTGGCATCCACGCCACCAGGGGAATGACTCCGTTCCCCGGGCGGAGGCGCGACGTATTTTCCGGGGACTGCGCGCAACCAGCGGGGATGACCCCATTCCCTGCCGTGTCGAGACATATCCTTCAGGGATGGCCCGTCCCCACAGGAAATCGCCCCGTCCCCTGCTGTTGCGAGGCATATTCTTCGGGGATGGCCTCGTCCCCGCAGGGAATGACCTCATCCCCTGCTGTTGCGCGAGGCGGGGATGCCAGGCAGGATCGCAGCGAGAGCTAGATCACCGGCTTTTCCGGCGAGCGACCTTCCTTTTTGAGGCGGCCTTCTTTTTGGCGGCGAGCCGAGCCGGTAAACGGCGTGCGGCGCTGGCCTGCTTGCTCTTCTCCAGGGCGCGGCGGATGAGCTGGTGAGCGGCCAGGAGGGAGTCGAGGAAGCCGACCAGGTTGTCCCTCTGCCGTTCCGGGAGACCTTCGAGAGCCTCCAGCCGTTCCCGCAGACGGAAGTCGCGCAGCGGCTCGCCCGGCCTGCGGCCTGATAGCAGGTAGTCCGTGCTCACGCCGAGCGAGTCCCCAAGCTTGGAGAGAATGTCTGCCCGTGGCACGTAGGTGCCGCACTCATACTTGCTGATCTGGGTGCTCCGCGTCCCGATTCGTTCCGCGAGCTCCCTCTGGTTCCATCCTTTTGACCGCCGAAGGCGTGCGATCCGGTCTCCCAGTCGCTCTCCGGCGGGATCTTTTGACGTCTCCAAGCCCGCCTCCTTTCCCGTTCAACGAAGCACATTCTTCTCCGACGCCGCATATTTGTCAACACTCGGCCATGAATTTCCTCTGGTTTCACGCTTTTGTAGACAACTGTTCGTCAGCTCCCGTCGTGGCAGGAGGGATAATGGTCCTGTCTATTCGGAAATACCGTTTCCCTTTCGGGAGATATGTTCCTACAATAGGCGCGCCGGGACGTGGACAGTGGCGCCATGAAGGCTCCAGAGGTTCCGCGTCGGGAGATAGATATGTTTGGGAAGAACTTTCGTCGTGGAATCACTGCAGTCGTATTCGCGGCGGCGTTGACGGTTGCGGGTGCCCAGCCTGCCGCGGCAGTAGGGTTCGGCTGGCGTGACGCGCTGGATTGGATGGCGGGCTTCTGGAGCGCCTCGAATACCTGCACCGGCGGGGACTGCGGAGGTGAGATCGACCCCAATGGCCGGCCGGACGCCGGTCTGGAGATCGATCCCAACGGCTCGACCGCCCCCTGCGGGCTCGAGATCGATCCCAACGGTCGCCCATGCATGCTTCCTCCTGTCGGCCCCGAAATCGACCCTAACGGCTAGAGTGGCGTGCGAGGGCGACTTTCGGGTCGCCCTCGCCGTCGAAGTTCCGCTCAGTCACGCCGGGAGTGTGAGAGAATGCGGCGGGTTTTTCGCTTACCGGGAACCCGAGGAGAAGCATGGCCTACCATCCCCCGCGCACGTGGCTGACGGGTTTTTTGCAAGGCAGGCTTTCCGCAAGGCCTGCCCGTACTGTTGTGCTTCACTTGATCCAGGGCTGCAGCCGGTGCCGCGAACGG
>JANOCF010001332.1:0-15637 GCA_031412055.1 Holophagales bacterium
CCTGGTAACCGCGGGATAGGCGTCCCACCCGGGTTGCCCGGGCTGCTCGAAGATGAGCGTGTCCTCGGATTGGGGAGTGCCGATCCGGTGGTGGAAGACCCGACTGCCCGTGGTGATGCGCTGGTACTCGCGCCCCTTCTCCGGCTCGGGGAAGCGGTTGTAGAAGAAGCCCTTGCCGTCCGGCGTCCAGGCGGCGCAGCAGGTCTTGATCCACCGGATCTCGTCCGGCAGAAGCTGCCGTGTCGAGAGGTCCATCACCCGCCAGGTACGCCAGTCGGAGCCCGCCTCCCGCACGCCGTACACGATATAGCGGCCGTCCTGGCTGGGGACGAAGTCGGACATGGCGACCGTGCCGTCCTTGGACCACGAGTTCGGATCGACCAGAACCCGGGGCTCCTCGGCCAGGGAGGTCTGGACGTGGAGGACATCCTGGTTCTGGATGCCGTCGTTGCGGAACGTGAAGTAGCGTCCGCCCTCCTTCAAGGGCAGGTTGACCTCGTCGTAGCGCCAGAGCTCCGACAGGCGCTTCTCGATGGCCGCCCGCTCGGGGATCGAGCGCAGGTACCCTAAGGTGATCTCATTCTGGGCTTCGACCCACCTGGCGACCTCCTCCGACTGGCGGATGTCCTGCTCGAGCCAGCGGTAGGGGTCGGCGACGCTGACCCCGTGGTAGGTGTCCTTCTGGTCGACCTGCCGGGTTTTTGGATACTGGATCGGCCCCTTCGCCTCCGCGAGTGAAAAGGCGAGGAGGACAACGGCGACAATGAGCACAAAAGGGCGGTAAAGTCTCCAAGACATGTCGGGCTCCTGAAAAAAAAGATTGGTCCAGGAAAACATTTTCTCCCAAATCGCTATCGAAGGCGAGCCACGATCAGGACGGACATGGATGGCGTGACCCGGACCTCCGCCCCGGCGACGCGGGAGTTGGCAAAGGCGAACTCCCGCTTCGGGTCGACAAAGGAGTCCCAGTCCGCCGGCCAGAGGTCGACCGGAGTGAGATCGTCCATGACGATCAGTCCGCCGACCTTCACCAGCTCGGTGACCGGGTCCCACCGGGAAGGATCGAGGTCTCCGCTCCCCGGAATGGCGTCCATGAAGAGCAGGTCGAAAGGACCCTCGCCATGCAGGACCTGGTGCCAGTCCCCGGCGCGGATCTCCACGTTGGGGAAGCCCGCGAAGAGGCGGGCGGCGGCCGCCGCGTACACCGGGTCCAGCTCGGCGGAGACGAGGCGCGTCTCCGCCGACATCCCGCTGATCAGCCAGGCGGTTCCGACTCCCGAGCCGGTCCCCTGTTCGCCGATCAGCCCACCCGGCCTGGCCGCGGTAGCCGCGGCCAGGGTCCGCAGCAGCCGCCCCACCTCGGGGATGCAGGCGGTCGGAGGACCCTGGTACTCGGCGGGCGGGCAGCCGTCCGGCATCAGGGGAAAGCCGACCTCGCCGGCCACCGCGATGGCCTGGCGGACGAGATCCGGCGTCGAGACTTCGGTGTAGAGCGCCTTGGGCATGGAACCTCCTGGCGGACCATCATAATCTCGCCGCCATCGTCGGGACGCTGAACCTTTCTTGACACGCTGCGGCATGACTCCTACGATGCCGGCCATGCCCACCGAGACCACCGAGACCCTCCAGCGCGCGACACCCTCCGGCTCCCTGACTTACGAGGACGGCATCGCCTGGCTCGTTCTCGACGATCCCGCGAAGAAGGTCAACACTCTCTCCACCCGGCTGTTCGCCTGGTTCGAGGAGCAGATCGACCAGATCGAGCGGGAGCGTCCGGCCGCGTTGAGCGCCCTGGTGATCCTGTCGGGCAAGCGGGACGGTTTCGTGGCCGGCGCGGACATCGAGGAGCTTCAGACCCTCGCCGAGCCCGAACAGGTGATCGAGATGCTCCAGCGCGGGCACGCCCTGATGAACCGGCTTGCCGCCCTGCCCTTCCCGACCGTGGCGGCGATCCACGGCGCCTGCCTGGGCGGCGGCCTGGAGCTGGCGCTCGCCTGCGGCTTCCGGATCGCGACCGAGCACCCCAGGACGAAGCTCGGTCTGCCCGAGGTCCAGCTCGGCCTGATCCCCGGCCTCGGCGGCACACAGCGGCTCCCGCGCCTGATCGGCGTCCCCGCCGCCCTCGACCTGATCCTCACCGGCCGGCAGGTGGACGCCCGCAAGGCCAGGCGCCTCGGCCTGGTGGACGACACCTGCCACCCCGCCGACCTGCGCACCGCCGCGGAGCGCTGGGCGCGCCAGCCCGTGGAGCGCAAGCCGGCCGGAGGGATGGCCGGAATTTCCCGCCGCGCGACCGACCTGATCGCCAGGACCCGGTTCACCGACCGGCTCGTCTTCGACAAGGCCCGCGCCGGGGTGATGGAGAAGACCGGCGGCCACTATCCGGCGCCTCTTGTCGCGGTCGAGGTGGTGCGGGACGGCCTGAAGCTGCCCCTCGAACGCGCCCTGGACGTCGAGGCCGGCGCCTTCTCCCGGCTCGTGGTGTCCGAAACGGCCAAGAGCCTGATGTCCATCTTCTTCGCCAAGAACGAGGTGGAGGCCCGCGCCGCGAAGATCGCCCGCGGCGCCAGAGCGGTGGATCAGGTGGGAGTCCTCGGCGCCGGTCTCATGGGCGCCGGCATCGCCCAGGTGCTGGCCGAGAAGGGGACCCTGGTGGTGATGAAGGACCGCGATCTCGCCTCCCTGGGGCGCGGCGTCGCGTACGCCAACGAGCGCTTCCGCGACCGGGTCAAGCGCCGCAGGATGACCGAGACTGAGCACAAGACCGCTCTCGGCCGCATCCACGGCACGGTGGACTACAGTGCGCTCAGCCGGGCCGGCCTGGTGATCGAGGCCGTGTTCGAGGACCTTGGCGTCAAGCACGCCGTGATCCGGGAGACCGAGGCCGCGGCTCCCGACGGTCTGATCTTCGCCTCGAACACCTCGGCCATCCCCATCGCCCGCCTGGCCGAGGCCAGCCGCCATCCCGAGAACGTGGTGGGCATGCACTTCTTCAGCCCCGTCCACAAGATGCCCCTGCTGGAGGTCATCCGCCATCCCGGCACCTCCGAGGAGGCGCTGGCCACCGTGGTCGAGGTCGGCCGCCGCATGGGCAAGACGGTGATCGTGGTGGGAGACGGCCCCGGCTTCTTCACCAGCCGCGTGCTCGCCCCCTTCCTCAACGAGGCGGCCTGGCTGCTGGTGGACGGCGCCGGCGTCGAGCAGGTGGACCGCGCCATGACCCGCTGGGGCTGGCCGGTCGGACCCTTCGCCCTGCTGGACGAGGTCGGCCTCGACGTCGGCCGCCACGCCGGCGAGGTGATGCACGAGGCGCTGGGCGACCGGCTTGAGCCTCCCGCGGTCTTCAACCGCATGATCGAGGACGGCCGCCTGGGCCGCAAGGCGAAGCGCGGCTTCTACCTCTACGAAGAGGACGAGAAGAAAAAGAAGAAGGGGAGCAAGCAGGTCGACCCCGCCGTCTATCGCCTCCTGGAGTGGCAGCCCGGCCAGGTGTCGGACGAGGAGATCGTGGAGCGCTGCTGGCTGCAGATGCTCAACGAGACCGCCCGCTGCATGGAAGAGGGGATCATCCGCGATCCCGCGGACGTGGACATCGGCGTCATCTTCGGCTTCGGCTTCCCGCCGTTCCGGGGCGGACTGCTGCGCGAGGCCGACCGTGTTGGTCTGCCCTGGGTGGTGAGCCGCCTGGAGGAGTACGCCCGGCGTCACGGCAAGAGGCTGGAGCCGGCGGCCTTGCTGCGCGACATGGCCGGCAAAGGGGAGAGCTTCTACAAATCCTGATGGCGGACTTCGTCGTCCCCTCGATCCTGTTCCTGCTGTTCGCTGTGTTCAGTGCAGTCGGCGCCTACTTCCTCACGTCGCAATACCGGAGCCGTACGACCGCCGTCGTGGCCGCGCTGCTCACACTGTTTTTCTTCGCCCTGCTGTTCTTCGGCCTGCTCGCTATCCTCCCCGAGGGAAGCCTTTCCAGGAGATAATCCTCCTCCGAGAAATGCCTGACACCGGTTTTACGTTCTCGGGGACGAGATGACCGACGATCGGACCTACGAGCTCGAGAGCATGGTCACGGTGGGAGCCTACCCTTCGCCGTGGGAGGCTCAGCTCGCCCGCACGTGCCTGGAGGCCGAGGGGATCGACTCCGTGGTGGCCGACGAGCACCTGGGCCGGATCTGGTGCGCCACCACGGTCGGAGGGATCAAGCTGCGGGTGCGGGAGGAGGATGCCGTCCAGGCCGCCGAGCTGCTGCGGAGCCTCCGGCCCACGCCCGAGATGTACCTCGTGACCGATGCGGACCTCCCGCTGCCTGAGCGCTGCCCGAGCTGCAGGTCGGACAACCTCGTCCTGGAGCGCTGGTCGGTCCTCGGCTTTCTGGGTACCTGGCTGCTCCTGGGCATCCCGCTGCCGGTGCCGCACCGGCGCTGGAGCTGCCGGGGCTGCGGCTCGGAATGGAAGGAAGAAGAGGAGAATCAGGTGGAGCCGCAGGAGGAGATGATCATGTCCCTGCTCGTGACCGTAGCCCGTTTTCCGACTCCATGGGAAGCCCATCTCGTCCGGACCCTTCTCGAATCCGAGGGGATCGAGGCCTGCGTGATGGAAGAGCGCCTGCCGCCGGTCAACCTGCTCACCGGCGAGCTGCGCGCCTTCAACCGGGTGGAGGTCTACGAGGAGGACGCGGCCCGCGCCCTCGCGATCCTTTCGGGGCTGGAGCCTCCTACCGGCGGGGAGCCGGCTCGCGCCACGGAGTAGGAGCGGTGATCGGAGCGATCGGAGCGATCGGAGCGATCGGGAGCGGCGTCCCGTCCTCTTCCGCCTGCCTGACCCTCTCCAGCACCTTTTCCTTGGTCTTCGCCTCCAGCTTCTCGCTCTTGACCTCCTGGCGCAGCCGGGCGAACGAGCTCATGTAGAGGTTCGCCACCGCGACCACCGCGAAAGCCGACAGGATGTAGCCCCGCCAGTCGTCCAGCAGCAGCTTGTAGCCGGTGAGGAACAGGAAGAAGAAGGTCACATAGTGGCTGAAGCAGTACTCGCAGGTAAAAAGGTAGAAGAACTTCCGCGCGAGCAGGTTCTGGCAATCCTTGGAGCGCTTCTCGCAGTACTCCCGGGGCTCGCGGAAGACCTCCTCGTGGGTGACGGTCCAGGCCACGCAGGCCACGGGAAGGGCGAGGGTGAACAGCCAGACGAGCTGGAGCATCCATTCGGAGCTGGGCGGCGCGGGGGTCATGACAGCACCTCCGGGTTTTCAGTCACCTGACTCACTTGAATCACCTGAATACCGGGCTGATCGAGGCCGGGATCGCGCCATCCGGGTTCCCGCGGGTCCGGGTCGCGGCGCTCGGGCTCGTCCTGACCGGGGGCGTCGCCGGGGTCTTCCAGCGGCTCCGGCGGCCCCAGGGGATCTTCGGGATCCATCGCGGGATCAATCGCGGGCGGAGGCTGGAAGGGCTCCCTGGGATCGCGGTCCGGATTCTGCTGGCTTTCGATTCCCGTCATGCCGTTCCCCGTCTCGCAAGAATCGCGCCCGCGCCCGTGCTGCGGAGCGCAGCCACGTTGGGGAGAGCTTCCCCAACGCCGGGGAGAGACGCAACGCGCGGGGATCGGGTCATTTCCCGCGGTGGCGCGGCGCAACGTGGTGTGGCGGGCCAGAATCTCAGGGGACGAGGCGATCCCCTGGCGTTGCGCGTCAAAATCTCAGGGGACGGGGTCATCCCCCGGCGTTGCGGGCCACAACGTCAGGGGACGGGGTCATCCCCTGACGTTGCGCGCCGCCACCGTGTTTGGCGACGCCATCCCAGCGGCCGGGCCCCAGTTAATTCACGGGCCCGGCTTCCGACACCGGGGACGGGCCGTGGCCTTCCTGCTCATCCGAGAAGCGGAAGCGCCTTCCGCTCCCCACGTCGAAGAGGCTCCACTCATGGGGATCGCAGAGCGCCACGAGGAAGCCTTCCAGCTCCTCCTCGTCCTCGTCGAACCAGACCTGCTCGAGCTTCGGATTGAGCCGGACCTTGAGGGTGAGCGAGCCGACCGGCTCCTCCGCGGAGCTGAAGAGGATCTCCACGGAGAAGACCTCGCCGCTCCACCAGACGCCGCTCGTCGGACCCCACCAGCGGATCGAGGGAAAGGCGCCTTCCAGCAGCTTGCTCACCGATTCCCGAGGACCCAGTGGGAGCAGCTCCCCGTTCTGGATCTCCTCGATGGAGCCGGCTTCGTCTTGGATCTTCAGCACCAGGAAGTCCGCGTTCATGGCTCTCCTCGTCAGGGATTGAGGGAAAGAGCGTAGACACAGTCGGGTCTCCAGGTCAACGAGGTAGAGTACGGACCATGTTTGAGCGTAAGCGGCGAACCGGATCCATTCTCTGCCCCTCCTGCGGCAAGCTGGTGGGGGTGTCGGACGAGCAGTGCTTCTTCTGCGGGCGAAAGAACCGCGGCATCTGGAGGATGTCCTCGGTGCTCGGCAGCCTCGGACGGCAATTGCCCTTCGAGAACATCGTCACCGGCGGGTGCGCCTTTCTCTACCTGGCGATGCTCGCGGTCATCATGGTCAACAACCCCGAGGCGCTCCAGCCGCCCATGCGGGGCTTCCAGATCCTGCCGCCCACCAGCGAGGCCCTGATCCGCTTCGGCGCGGCGGGCGCCATCCCCGTCTTCCAGTTCGGGCGCTGGTGGACCCTGCTCTCGGCCGGCTGGCTGCACGGCGACTTGCTGCACATCGCGTTCAACCTCTACTGGGTGCGGATGCTGGCGCCCGCCACCTCCGAGCTCTACGGCTCCAGCCGCATGATCGTGATCTACACCCTGTCCTCGGTCACGGGTTTCCTGGTGAGCAGCGCAATGCCCCTCCTCCTGCCGGGGCTCTTCGGCGGTCCCCTGGGCGGCGCGGCGCTCACGGTCGGGGCGTCGGCGCCGATCCTCGGCCTGGTGGGCGCCATGGTCTACTTCGGCCGGCGCACCGGCAGCCACGCCATGCGCCGGCAGGCCTGGAGCTACGCCATCTACATGATCATCTTCGGCTTCCTGATGCCCCGGGTGGACAACTGGGCGCACATCGCCGGCTTCGCGGGCGGCTACCTGGCCGGCATGCTCCTGGATCCGAGCCGTCCCGAGCGGCCGGTGCACACCGCGCTGGCGATCGTCTGCCTGCTCGCCACTGTGGCCTCGGTCGTGGCCTCGCTGATCGACGGGCGGTTCTACCGGTTCCTGTAGTCTTCTGAAGACCATGACGCTTCGCGCTCCCGCTTCGCCGCTCGACCTGATCGGCAACACGCCGATGATCGACCTTTCGCCCCTGGCGGGTCGCTCTGGAGTGAAGGTCTACGCCAAGGCGGAGTTCTTCAACCCGGGAGGCTCGGTCAAGGACCGGCCGGCGCTGGCCATGGTCCGGGACGCCCAGCGGCGCGGCCTGTTCGAGGACGGCCGCCGTCTGCTCGACGCCACGTCGGGGAACACGGGGATCGCCTACGCCATGATCGGGGCGGCCCTGCGTATCCCGGTGACCCTCTGCCTGCCCGGGAGCGCCAGCCCGGAGCGCAAGCGCATCCTTCGGGCCTACGGCGCGGAGATGCGGATGACCGACCCGCTGGCCGGCAGCGACGGGGCCATCCTGGAGGCGCGGCGCCTGGTGGCGGAGGAGCCGGAGCGCTGGGCCTACCTCGACCAGTACTCGAACCCGGAGAACTGGGGAGCCCACTACCGCACCACCGGCCCGGAGATCTGGGAGCAGACCGGCGGGGAGATCAGCCATTTCGTCGCGGGGCTCGGCACAAGTGGCACGTTCATGGGTGTGGGCAGGTACCTTCGGGAACAGGCGCGCGAGCGCGAAACCGGCGTCCGGCTGATCTCGGTGGAGCCCGATTCGCCGTTCCACGGCCTGGAAGGGATGAAGCACATGGCGTCCGCCATCGTGCCGCCGATCTACGATTCCGCCCTTGCGGACGAGGCGCGCGAGATCCCGACCGAGAGGGCGTACGCGGCCGTGAAGAGACTCGCCCGCGAGGCCGGGCTGCTGGTCGGCATCTCGTCCGGATGCAACGTGGCGGCGGCCCTGGACGTGGCGTCCGAATTGCAGTCCGGCACGGTGGTCACGGTCCTCTGTGACAACGCGGACAAGTACCTATCAGACCGGTTCTGGGAGGAATCGCACACATGAGCCGCCTCGTGATCTCCGGCCGCCACCTGCAGACCGTCTCACGCCATGCCGGCATGAGCTACCCCGACGAGTGTTGCGGCGTCCTGATCGGCAGCGCCTCGGACGACACGACGGTTGTCGAGCGGGTGCTCTCGGTGGGCAATGAGCGACAGGACAGCCGGCACAACCGGTACCTGATCAGCCCCGAGACCGTCCTCGCCGCGCACAAGGAGGCGCGCGTGCTGGGGCTGGACGTCGTGGGCTACTACCACTCCCATCCGGACCATCCGGCGCAGCCCAGCGAGTTCGACCGCGACCACGCCTGGCCGGGGGTTTCCTACCTGATCGTCTCGGTGCGGAAGCGGCAGGTGGTGGACGCGCGGAGCTGGCGCCTGGCCGACGACCGGGAAAGGTTCGACGAGGAGAGCATCGACCAGGCGGCGCTCGGAGCCATCGGCATCCACGGCCCGATCGATCCCTTCTCCGGGCATTCCGGTCTGCACAAGGAGGCTGTATGAGCGTCACGATCCAGATCCCGACCCCGTTGCGCCGCTTCACGTCCGAGCAGGGCGAGGTCGAGGTGGACGGCGCCACGGTGGGCGATGCCCTCTCGGCCATGACCGAGCGGTTCCCGGCGCTCAAGCGCCATCTCTACACCGACGACGGCACCCTGCGGAGCTTCGTCAACGTGTTCCTCGGCGACGAGGATGTCCGGCACCTCCAGGGCGTCAAGACGCCGGTCTCCGACGGGGCCACGCTGATCATCATCCCCTCGATCGCGGGCGGTGCGCCGGCAGCCCCTCAGGAGGCGATTGCGGCGGAGACGGAGCTGTCGCCGGAGGAGATCCGGCACTACAGCCGGCACCTGATCATGCCGGAGATCGGCACGGCCGGCCAGCGCAAGCTCAAGGCGTCGAAGGTGCTGATGATCGGCGCCGGCGGCCTGGGCTCGCCCATCGGGCTCTACCTGGCCGCGGCGGGTGTGGGTACGCTCGGCCTGGTCGATTTCGACGTGGTGGACGAGACCAACCTTCACCGGCAGGTGCTGTTCGGCCGGCAGGACGTGGGCCGGCCCAAGATCCAGGCCGCGCTGGAGCGGCTGCACGGGGTCAACCCGCACATCCGTCTGGTCCCGCACGAGACGCGCCTGGAGTCGGCCAACGCCCTGGATCTTTTCAAGGACTACGACCTGGTGGTGGACGGGACCGACAACTTCCCGACCCGCTACCTGGTCAACGACGCCTGCGTGATGCAGGGCAAGCCGAACGTCTACGGCTCGATCTTCCGTTTCGAGGGGCAGATCTCGGTGTTCTGGGGCGCCAAGGGTCCGTGCTACCGCTGCCTGTTTCCGGAGCCGCCGCCGCCGGGCCTGGTGCCGTCCTGCGCCGAGGGCGGGGTTCTTGGGGTGCTGCCGGGGATCATCGGCTCGCTCCAGGCCAACGAGGTGATCAAGCTGATCACCGGGGTGGGAGAACCGCTGATCGGCAGGCTGGTGCTGTTCGACGCGCTGAAGATGCGGTTCCGGGAGCTGAAGCTCCGCAAGGACCCGAAATGCCCGGTCTGCTCGGAGAATCCGACGCAGCGGGAGCTCATCGACTATGAGCAGTTCTGCGGGGTGGCCCCGCAACCGGAGGCCGAGATGACGGGCGACGACTTCGAGATGTCGGTGCAGGAGTTGAAGAAGCGGCTGGACGAGGGGCGGGACGTCAAGATCCTGGATGTGCGTTCGCCGCTGGAGCACTCGATCGCGCGGATCGAGGGCGCAACCCTGATCCCGCTCCAGGAGCTGCAGGACCGTCTGGGCGAGCTGAGCCCGGCGGACACGATCGTGGCGCACTGCCACCACGGCGCGCGCTCGGCGCAGGCGGTCCGGTTCCTCCGCCAGATGGGCTTCTCCCAGGCGATCAACCTGGGCGGCGGCATCGACGCCTGGAGCCAGGAGGTCGATCCCAAGGTTCCACGGTACTAGGAGAGGGCTCTCGCCCTTTTTTCCGCTGTGCTAACCTGATCTCCAGGAGGAAGCGACCGTGCCCCTGATCCAACTCGATCTTCCTGATGACGTCCTTGCGGAGGTCCGGCGACGGGCCGAGACCCAGGGCGTGCCAATGAATCTCATCGTGACGGAGCTTGTACGGCGGGGGAGCAGTCCTTGGCCGGGCGGTTTCTTCGAAGACGTGGTCGGTGGCTGGAGTGGCGAGCCGCTTCGGCGTCCCTCGCAGAACCCTCTAGACTCGGTGAGCTGATCCCGCTCTTGGCCTCGCCCGCCTCCTTCTGATACGCATACCTCCTCGCGGCCCAGCCGCTTTCCCCGAGGAGGATCGAACCTTGCGCCACATCTCCCATCTCTTTCCGTCCGCCCTCCTGGCTCTCCTGCTTCTCGCGACGACCGCCGATGCACAGGAGCGTCTCCGCGAGGATGACGCTCCCGCCGCTCCCGATGCGCCCGCCATCAAGCCGGCGGACATCCAGGACCGCACCGTCGTCACCCGCCACAAGGCCAACATCGGCGGCTCCCAGATCGCCTACACCGCCACGGCCGGCACCCTCGTGCTGCGCGACGAAGCGGGTAAGGCCAAGGCGTCCATGTTCTTCGTCGCCTATACCCGCGACGGCGTCCAGGACCTCTCGCGCCGGCCCATCACCTTCACTTACAACGGCGGCCCCGGGTCGTCCTCGGTCTGGCTCCACATGGGCGCGTTCGGACCCCGGCGCGTCGTCATGGGCGACGACGAGGGGCTGACCACGACGCCTCCGTACCGTCTCGCGGACAACGGCGAGTCGCTCCTCGACATCACCGACATGGTGTTCATCGACCCGGTCATCACCGGCTACAGCCGGCCGGCTCCGGGCGAGAAGCCGGCCCAGTTCCACGGCCTCAAGGAGGACGTGGAGTCCGTGGGGCAGCTCATCCACCTCTACGCCACGCGCAACAGCCGCTGGTCGTCGCCGAAGTTCCTGTCCGGCGAGAGCTACGGCACCACCCGCTCGGCCGCCCTGGTCCACCACCTCCAGGAGCGCTACGGGATGTACTTCAACGGGGTGGTCCTGATCTCGTCCATCCTGAACTTCCAGACCGCCCGCTTCGAGGTGGGCAACGACCTGCCGTATCCCCTGTTCCTCCCCACCTACACGGCCACCGCCTGGTTCCACAAGAAGCTGCCGTTCCAATCGGACCTCCAGACCGCGCTGCGCGAGGCGGAGACCTTCGCCATGGGCGAGTACACGCTGGCGCTCGCGCAGGGCAACGACCTGACCCCCGAGCGCAGGCGGCAGGTGGCGGAGAAGCTCGCGCGCCTGACCGGGCTGACGCCGGAGTACCTCGAGAGCGTCAACCTGCGGCCGGTCATCCACCCCTTCATCAAGGAGCTGCGGCGCTCGGAGCGCATCACCGTCGGCCGGCTGGACAGCCGCTTCCAGGGGATCGACCTCGCCCCGGCCGGAGAAGAGTCCGAGTTCGATCCCAGCTACGCGGCCATCCTCGGCCCCTACTCCGGAGTGCTCAACGACTACGTGCGCCGCGACCTGGGCTTCGAGAGCGACCTGCCGTACGAGATCCTCACCGGCCGGGTCCGGCCCTGGAGCTTCGGCGACTTCGAGAACCGCTACGTCAACGTGGCCGAGGATCTGCGGCAGGCCATGGCCCGCAACCCGTCTCTCAAGGTGTTCGTGGGGAACGGCTACTACGATCTCGCCACGCCCTACTTCGCGACCGAGTACACCTTCGACCACCTCGCCTTCGATCCCGGTTACGCGGAGCGGGTGACCAAGACGTACTACGAGTCGGGACACATGATGTACGTCCGCCGGTCCGACCGCGAGAAGCTGAAGCGGGATGTGGCCGCGTTCATCCGTTCTGCGATTGGAGAGTCGGGAGACTAGACTGAAGGCATGGCGCGTTTCGTCGCCGGTTTGCTGTCCGTCCTGCTGATCGGCTCCACCGTGGCCGTGCTCTGGGCGTTCCAGAACCCCGACGCCCCGATCGTGGTCCGGGCGGAGGAGTGGCCGGTGGTCGGTCCCTGGGCGACGGAGCTGCGCCGCCGGGGCCCGACACCTTTCAGCGTCCCACCAGAAGAGCCGGAGGAATGGGCGCGGGAAGACGTTCGGGACCCGGACCGTCCCCGCCGCCGGTCCGCGCCGGTCCGGGAGTCTGCCCCGGAGGAGCCTTGGCCGCCGCTGACCCCAGAAGGGGTAGAGCGGATCACGGTGAAGCCGGGAATCCCGCTGCTCTCCGAGCCTCGTCCGGGAGCGGCTCGGGTCCTCGTCCCCGTCAGGGTGGCGATTCTCAAGGTGCTGGAGCGCCGGTCCGGCTGGGTAAAGGTCGAGTACGGCGAACAGGCCGGCTGGGTGCCGGACCCCGAGCGGATCGGCCCCGATCCTCCGTTCGGCAGCGATCCCGACCCGGTGCGCCCCGTGGCAGGACGCGCTCCGGACGAGGACCGGCTGCAGAAGGCGCGCTCCCGTCTGGCTCCGCCCGAGACGGCCGGCCGGGTCGGCCCGTATATCCTCTACACCGATGTCCGGGACGCGGACCGGCTCGGCTTCCTCGACCGGGTCGCGGCCGGGGTGGAGGCGACCTACAGCGCCCGCTACGGCCTCTCGCCGACCGGTGAGCCGGCCGAGGCCGTCGTCCTCTTCGCGCGCGAGGCGGACTACCGCGGCTTCCTCGCCGAGGAGATGGATCTGGGCGGACTGCCGGCGACCGGCCACACAGGCTACGGCATCGTCTCCCTCTACGAAGGCGGCCGCGCCGCCGACGACATGGGCTCGACCCTGGTGCACGAGCTGACTCACCTGCTGAACCGGCGGGCGATCGGGCCGGCGCTGCCGAGCTGGCTGGAGGAGGGGCTGGCGGACGATCTGTCGCAGTCCCAGATCGATGCTTCAGGGCGGGTGCTGCCCGGAACGCTGGGCGGCGTGACGGTCCGGGCCGGGCGGCGTATCGAGATGCACGGCGCCCGCGCGGCCCTCCAGCACCTGATCCAGGCGGCGGATTCCGGAGGTCTCCGGCCGTTCCCGGAGCTGCTCGCGATGGACTGGGGGGATTTCGTCCGCCAGAACGCTTCGCTGAACTACGCCCAGTCCTCCTTCTTCATCCGCTACCTGCTGCAGGCCGAGCAGGGAAGCCTCGCCCCCGCGTTCCGGTCGTTCCTCGCGGACGTGGCGGAAGGCATACCACCAGACCCTGAGCGTCTGCGGGAGAAGCTGGGCCGTTCGTGGCCGATGCTGGAGGCGGGATTTCGGCTATGGCTGCTGGGCGCGCGGGAGGATCGGCCTCTCGTGCCGTGAAAGGGGCTCCTCTTCTCTCCACGCCACGTCCCCGTCCGCGTAATGCTCGCGCTTCCAGATGGGGACCTCGGCCTTCAGCCGCTCCAGGGCGGTGCGGCTGGCGTCGTAGGCGGCGGCGCGGTGGGCCGACGCGATGGCGATGACCACGCTCGGCTCGCCGACCGGCACGTCGCCCAGCCGGTGGACGATGGCGGCCTTGAGGCCCGGATTGGCGGCTTCCAGGTCGGAGACGATCCGGGCCAGCGCATCGTCGGCCATCCGGCGATAGGCGCTGTAGGTCAGCCTCTCGACCTTGCGGCCGGCGTGATGGTCGCGGACCGTTCCCAGGAAGAGCACGACCGCGCCGCAGCCGGGATTCTCCACCTCGCGGATCACCCGGTCCACGTCGATCGGGCCGTCCACCAGCTCGGCCAGCGGTCGGCCGCCGCTCCCGCCGGAAACGGGAGGAAGGAGCGCCACCTCGACGCCCTCGGCCAGAGGCTCGTCGGGGCTGGCGATCTGGCCGTCCACGGCCACGGCCAGGCGGGGCCAGAGCGGGCCGAGCGCGGGATGTGCGCGCTCCAACTGAACGCGCAGATCCGCCACCCGGCTGCCGTCCGGCAGCTCCAGCTCGGTCTCGGTGGTGCCCAGGGCGTCGCCGGCACTGGCAAAGGCGAGGAGGCGGATTCTCATGGGCGGATCGTAGCAAAGGACGTAGCAAAGGAAAGGGCGGGCTCTCCGAGAAGAGTCCGCCCGTATCCGATTCGATGATCGATCCGCGAAGGGGATCAGTCCTCGCGCCGGTGCCCCGCGGGAGTCCGGATCGACGTCAGGAACTCGTCGAAGTGGGATTCCGCCCGGTCCTTCTCCCATCCGTAACGCTCCTGAATCGAGCCCACCAGCTTGTCCCGGTTGCCCTCGGAGCGCTCCAGGTCGTCGTCGGTGAGGTTGCCCCAGAAACGCTTGGCGTCTCCCTTGATCTGCTTCCACCGTCCCTCGAAGACGTCGTCGTTCGCCATGGTATGCCTCCTCCTAAGTAGTTGACGTGTCTCGGCTGCGCGTGCGCCTCCGAACTTGTCTGAACAAGAGAGCAAGATCCGGGCCGCCTCCTCGTATAATCCCCGCGCCAAAGGAGGGCACGTGGCGACCCTGGAAAGCAAGATCAAGCGGAACGAGGCATTCGATCGTCAGTCCGAGCACTGGCGGCGCGAGGTGGAGCGGCTGCGCGAAGAGGAGGAGATCCTCAAGCTGGGAGGCGGCCTCAAGGCCCAGGACAAGCAGCGCGCCCAGGGCAAGATGACGGCGCGCGAGCGGGTAGAGGCTCTGTGCGATCCGGGCGCCCCTTTCCTGGAGCTTGGCCTCTGGGTGGCCTACGGCTTCTACCAGGAGTACGGCGGCGCGCCCTCGGCCGGCGTGGTCGTGGGCATCGGCAGGATTCACGGCCGGGACGTGGTCGTGGTCTCCAACGACGCCACGGTCAAGGCCGGAGCCTGGTTCCCGCTGACCTGCAAGAAGGTGCTGCGGGCGCAGGAGATCGCCCTGGAGAACCGGCTGCCGATCGTCTACCTGGTGGACTCGGCGGGCGTCTTCCTTCCCCTCCAGGACGAGATCTTCCCCGACCGGGAGCACTTCGGCCGGGCGTTCTACAACAACGCGCGGCTGTCCGCCGAGGGGATCTTCCAGATGGCGGCCATCATGGGCTCGTGCGTGGCGGGCGGCGCCTACCTGCCGATCATGAGCGACGAGTCGCACATCGTGGAGGGGACCGGCTCCATCTTCCTGGCCGGCTCGCACCTGGTGCAGGCGGCCATCGGCGAGAAGATCGACAACGAGGAGCTGGGCGGTGCCCTGGTGCAGTGCGACATCTCGGGCGTGGTGGACCACCGGCATCCGGACGACCTCACCTGCCTGCAGAAGATCCGCAGCCAGTTCGAGCAGCTCGCCGTCGGACCGCAGGCCGCGTTCGCGCGCCGGGAGCCGGCCGATCCGCTCTACGCGGCCGACGACCTCTACGGGATCATGCCGGTCGATCGCTCGCGCCCTTACGACACGCACGATCTGCTGGCGCGTCTCCTCGACGGCAGCGAGCTCGACGAGTACAAGGCCACCCACGGCCAGACGCTGGTCTGCGGCACCGGCTGGATCGGCGGCCGGTCGGTGGGGATCGTGGCCAACCAGCGCTCGGTCGTCCCGCGCAGGACGGGTACCGGCGCTTCGGACAAGGAGCTGCAGATCGGCGGCGTCATCTAC
>JANOCF010001333.1:0-6956 GCA_031412055.1 Holophagales bacterium
AGCAGGTTGCTGACGTCCACACCGACTTCCAGCTTGTCCGTGAACCGGTAGCTCACGCCCAGGTCCACCACCTCATAGGAGGGAACCTCGCCGATGAAGATGCCGGCCGCCCACGGGAAGCCTTCCACCCAGCGGTACTTCAGCGAGGCGCCGAAGCGCGCGGCGTTGAACGCGAGACCGGCGCTCGCCTTGTGCTCCGGCGCGTTCGGCAGGAGCTGGTCGCCCAGGAGCCTCTGCTTGACCTCGAAGTCGAACCAGGAGTAGGAGGCGTCGAAGATCCACTGGTCGGTCAGGTAGAAGTTCAGACCGAGGTCGATGCCCTGCGTGTCCACCTGGCCGAAGTTGGCGTACGAGGCCAGGGCCACGATCGGCTCGCCGTTGGGACCGTTGGACAGGAAGGGGAAGAGCGTAGGCGGCAGGTTCGCCCGCAGGGCGCCCAGGATCGCGGCCTGGACCGGAGCCGGCAGGTTGGCCGGCGGCGTGTAGGCGGCGAAGTTCGGGTTCAGGCGGCCCGCCGCCGAGAGGTTCGGAATCAGGTCGGTGATGAAGTTGTCGATCTGGTTCTGATAGTAGTCGAGCGTCACGAAGGCCTTGCTGCCAAAGATGCCGCTGTAGCCGATCTCGTAGCTCTGGATCTCCTCGACCTCGAGATCCTCGTTGCCGAGCGCGAGCACCGGGATGTTGCCAAAGCCCAGCGACGTGCCGCCGAGCAGCGGCCGGAGAGCGTTCTCGATCGCGGAGAGGTTGAGCGAGGAGGTCGTCGTCCCCGGCAGCACCGTCTGGACGCGCAGGAAGAACTCGGAGTAGTTGGCGACCTGGAAGGCCTCGTTGTAGGTCACGCGCACCGTGTGGCTGGGCGTGAACGAGTAGACCAGGGCCGCCTTGGGCGACACCTGGGTGTCGTGCAGCGTGCTCTCGTCGACGCGCGCCGCCACGACCGCCTTCAGCTTTTCGCTGAAGCTGTACTCGAGCTGGCCGAAGGCGGCCTGCTGATCCTCTTCGTGGGCGTTGAACATCAGGGTCTGGACACCCCGATTGTTCGCGGTGTCGACCTCCTGCTGGTGGTAGGAGATGCCGCCCACCACGAAGGCCTTGTCGCCGGCGAACCCGTAGTTGCCCTGGATCTCGCCGTGCAGGTTGGAGGAGTCCTCGAAGAGTCGGCCTCCGGAGGCCAGGGAGACCTGGTCCTCGGCGATACGCTGGTCGTAGTAGGCCAGGACGTTCCAGTGCTCGGTGTTGAAGTTCGCCCGCGTCCAGGGGCGCTGGACGTCCGTGACCTGGACACGGCCGATGCCGGTGAGGAAGGTCGGACCTTCCAGGGTCGCGGTGCCGCCCTCGACCGTCAGCACCGAGGTGCCGCCGCCGAAGTACTTGTCGAAGCGCAGGCCGCCGAAGCCGATCTTGGCCTCTTCGAGGGCCAGGCCGACCGCTTCGCGGCGCAGGCAGTTGGTCGTCCTCCCCGGGGTGCAGAAGACGGAGTACTCGACTCCCGTGTTGCGCGACACGGTGAAGTCGTCGCTCTGCATATAGCCGCCCACGACTTTCGCGTACCAGTCGGCGCCCAGGCCCATGGCATAGCGGAAGTCGGCGCGGCGGGTGCTCAGCTCGCCGGCCGTCAGGCGGATCTGGCCGCCCTCGGAGCCGCGCGGCGCCTTGGTGGTCATGTTGAGCACGCCGTTGAAGGCGTTGGCGCCGTAGAGCGCCGCGCCCGGGCCGCGCACCAGCTCGACGCTCGACAGCTCATCCATGGGGAACGAGACCGCGGCCCACTCCTGCGAGCCCAGGAAGGGCACCGCCGGGTCGCGGCCGTCGATCAGGGTCAGGATGCGGCGGTTCAGCGAGCTGTTGAAGCCGCGGGTGTTGAAGTTGAAGTCGTAGAGGCCGCTCTGGGTGAAGTCCACGCCGGGCGAGAACTCCAGAAGCTTCGGCACCTGGCCGCTGCTCGCCTCCTGCTCGATCTCCCGCTCGGTGACCACGGTCACGGCGGCCGGGGCCTCGGTGATCCGCTCCTCGCGGCGCGAGGCCGACATGACGGTGATGGTCTCGGCGAAGCTCACGTCCCAGTCGAGCACCGCGTCGGCGTTCTGGGTGGCGCCGCCCGTGACCTGCACGTTCTCCTTGCTGGCCGTGTAGTCCAGCAGGCTGAAGGTCAGGGCGTAGGTACCGGCCGGCACGCCGGAGAAGGAGAAGGCACCCTGGCTGTCCGTGAGCACGACCTGGTCGAGCTGGTCGATCCGGACGGAGACGCCGCCGATGCCGGTGCCGTCCTCCCGGGTAGCCCGGCCTTCGATGCGTCCCGTCTCCTGGGCGGCCGCGAATCCGCTCCCGACCAACAGCAGGAGCAGGCTCATGACGATGTAGCAGACACTCTTTCTCTTCATGGCGAAAACCTCCGCAACAGATGAGGGCGGCTGGAAATCGCCGTCAACACCAACGGACTTTTCCGCACGCCGAAAATCGCTGAAACACAGACCTGATCGTAAGTCTTATAACAGGCGGCTCAAGCGGAAGTCAATCAGGATTTGACCTCCCGCACCGGAGGCGGTAACCTCCGGCGCTCCGGGGCTCTCCCGGATTCGGAGGGAATCCAGTGCAACTCGGCATCCTAGGTTTGCCCAAGTCGGGAAAGACGACGCTTTTCAACACGCTCACGGCCTCGCAGCAGGCCACGGACAAGTTCGCCACTTCGGGTCAGACCAACGTCGGCACGGCCACGGTCCGCGACCCGCGCCTGGAGCAGCTCCGCGACCTCTTCAAGCCCAAGCGCTATGTGCCCGCCACGGTCCAGTACATGGACATCCCGGGCATCACGGTGGGCGAAAGCGCCGAGAGTCTCGACCTGGTCAAGCTCAAGACGGCGGACGCCCTGGTCCACGTGGCGCGCGCTTTCGATGACCCCGAGATCCTCCACGCCGCCGGGAGCGTCGACCCGGCCCGCGACGTAGCCACGATGGACCTGGAGCTGATCCTGGCCGACCACACGCTGGTGGAGCGCCGGCTGGAGAAGCTCGACAAGTCGTCCAAGCGCGGTCTCAACCCCGAGGAGGTGCGTGAGAAGGCGCTGCTCTCGGACATCATCCTCCCCGCCCTCGAGGCCGAGACGCCGCTGCGGGAGGTCACCCTCGATCCCGACGACGAGCGGCGCCTGCGCGGCTTCCAGCTCCTCTCGGCCAAACCCATGCTGGTGGTGATCAACGTCGGCGAGGACCGCGCCAGCACCTCGGTAGCGGACCTCGGGGTCGAGCTCCGGCCGGGCGTGCTGGGGATCGTGGTCAGCGCGCCCATCGAGCAGGAGATCAGCGCGCTGTCCCCCGAGGAGCAGAAGGAGTTCCTCTCGGACCTCGGCCTCTCCGAGCCCAGCCTGGACCGGGTGAACCGCGCGAGCTACGAGCTGCTGGGGCTGATCGCCTTCTTCACGGTGGGCGAGGACGAGGTGAGAGCCTGGACGGTCCGCCGGGGAACCCGCGCCCGCGAGGCCGCCGGCGCCATCCACTCGGACATCGAGCGCGGCTTCATCCGCGCCGAGATCGTCCAGGCGGACAACCTGCTGCGGCTGAAGACAATGGCGGCCTGCCAGAAGGCCGCGCTGCTCAAGCTGGAAGGGAAAGAGTACGTCGTGCAGGACGGCGACGTCGCCCACTTCCGGTTCAATGTTTGAGGAAAGGACCTAAGGGACCCAAAGGACCCAAAGGACCAGGAACCTCCGTCCTTTATGTCCTTTAGGTCGTTTTTGTCCTTTTCAGCCTACCCGTGCTCTTCCGTCTGCCGCTTCCGGTTCGGAATCACCCGCAGATCCAGCTTCCCCGAGCTCGGCGAGCCCGGACGGTAGTAGACCCCTCCGGGCGGCGGGTTGATCTGCGGCTGCGGCTGCATCCCCGGATCGCCATAGCCACCCGGCTGGCCCGGCTCCGGCTCGATCATGTCGGGCTGCGGCTGCATGCTGGGCTCGGGACGCTCCCACTGGCGCAGGCCGCGCTGCGCGGGCGGCTGGCGCACCGTGCCACGTCCTCCCCGGCCCTGGGGCATGGCCTGCCCGGTGGCTCCACCCCGCAGGTCGTTCTCGCGGAGCACTGTCGGCTGACCCGGACGGGCCGTGCCCGGCCGCTGGGCTCCCGGAGCCGGCTGCGTCGCCATCGCGTCCTCGGGCGCGGTATCGCCCGGAGCAGCGGCGGGCGCGGGCAGCGGCACCAGCATCTTGGCGATCCGGCCCGGCTCGTCGTAGGCCTTGGGCGCCTGCGGCTGCCGGCTGCCCGCGCTGTAGGCGCGCAGCATCGCCTCGGTCACCAGGCTGTTCTCGACGATGTGGGGATTGACCTCCTTGAAGGCGAGCTGGGGGTCCAGGGAGAAAGCGCGGGCATACGACTCGACGGCGTTGCCCTCCTGCTCCCAGTGCTCGTAGAGCGTGCCGGTCTGGTAGTGGGCCCAGGCATGCTCGGGCTGCAGCCCGGTAACCCGCTTCAAGAGTCTCAGCGCCTCGCGCAGCTCGCCGCGCTGCTGCTGCAGCAGGGCGAGGTTGAACAGCGCCGACACCTTGTCCGGATCGAGCTCGATGGCCCGGCGGTAGGCGACCTCGGCCTCGGCCGGCTGCTCGGCCATCAGGTAGAGGTTGCCGAGGTCATTGTAGACCGCCGGATCGTCCGGGCGCTCCGCCGTGAGGCGCCGCTGCGTCTCGATCGCCTTGGAGAGGTTCGGCCCCACCGCGGCGAAGGCCGCGATGGCGAAAGTGGCCACCAGGACCACGAGGATCGCTAGGGCGGGAAGGGACGGTTTCCGTCTACTCACATGATCTCCTTCAAGGTTCACGAGCCCTGGCGGGCCTGAACCGGTCTTGCCTTGAGCTTGAGCTTGCCGTCCTCTTCCGCCACCCGGAACTGCACCTCGTCGCAGCCGGTCTTCTCCCGGATTGCGGCGGTCTGGCGGCTCAGATAGGACTGAAAGCTGTTGAGGTCGAACTTGGGTCCGTCTCCCGGGCCCGATGCCAGCCCATGGTAGAGCGCCTCGGCCGCGTCCGGATCGATCCGGTTGCCGAAGACGATGCCGCCCCTGGGATCGAAGCGCGGCCTGTCCGCCACGATGACGCGGTGCGGCTGGTGCCTCCCCTCCTCCCGGTCCCGCAGACGGCGGTTGAACAGCTCGTTGTAGCTGTTGAACCGCGCCTCCAGGTCGTTGAGGCGGAAGCTGTCCACCGCGGCGTTGATGTTGGTGTTTCTCAGGTTGCGGAGCTGGATCTGGATGCGCCCGCGCAGCTCCTCGGGAGGCAGCGGCAGGCCGCCGCCGAAGAAGCGCTCGAAATCGATCTGGAGCTGGCGGATGTCCTTCTGGAGCTGGTCGAGCGTTTCGGCGATCGCGGGACCCTGGCGGCGCGCACCCTGAGCGGGCGCGGGACTGCCCGCGCCGGGCTTCTTGGCCGCTCCGGCAGGGGACGTCTGGGGTAGGCCTGGGCCTGTGCCCGGCCTGGAAGGTCGCCTGGGGTCCACGAATCTCCTAGAATGCCTGAAGCTGAGATGGAAACTCTCGATCCTTTCGATGTCCGCCTCGATGCCCGCCGCGGGATCCCGTCGCTCGACCGGCTGCTCGGCGATCCGGCGGTCTCCAGCCTCGTCCCATTATACGGACGAGAGCCCGTGAGGGTCCAAGCCCGCCGGGAGGTGGATGCGTTGCGGGACCGCCTCGCCTCCGATCCGCCGCCTTCGCCTACCGAGGTGGAGAGCGAAGTGGCCTCTCTTCCGGGCCGCATCGCCGCCCGGATCCAGGCCACCCTGGGCGACAGTCTCACCCGGGTGCTCAACGCCACGGGCATCTTCCTGCACACCAACCTGGGACGCGCGCCGCTGCCGCGGGCCGTGGCTGCCTCGCTGACGCCGCTCCTCGACGCCTACTGCGACCTCGAATTCGACCCGGAGGACGGCAAGCGGGGCGAGCGCAACCGCCGGGCCGAGCGTCTCCTCACGGACCTCACGGGCGCAGGGGCTGCTCTCGCCGTCAACAACAACGCCGCCGCGCTGGTGCTGGCCCTCGCGACGCACGCGGTTGGACGCGAGGTGATCGTCTCCCGCGGCGAGCTGGTGGAGATCGGCGGATCGTTCCGCATCCCCGAGATCCTGGCCACGGCCGGCGCCCGGCTGGTCGAGGTGGGCGCCACGAACCGCACCCGCCTCTCGGACTACGAGATGGCGATCGGCCCGGACACGGCGCTCCTCCTCAAGGTGTTCCCCAGCAACTTCCGGATGACCGGCTTCGTCGCCTCGGTGTCGCCCGGCGAGCTGGCCGGGCTGGGCCGCCGGACGGGCATCCCCGTGCTGGTGGACGAGGGCAGCGGTCTCCTGCGCAGGCACCGCGCGCCGCAGCTCGCCGGGCATCCCAGCTTTTCGGAGCTGATCGCGGACGGCTGCGATCTCATGTGCGGCAGCGGCGACAAGCTCCTCGGCGGCCCGCAGGCCGGTCTAATCGTCGGACGCGCAGAGCTGGTCCGGGCCTGCCGCAAGCATCCGCTCTACCGGGCTCTGCGGCCGGACCGCATGACGTTCGCGGCTCTGGAAGGCGTCCTGCGCCTTCACCAGTCCGGCGCGCCGCTTCCCCTGGACCGGCTCTGGCCCGATCCGGCGGAGCACCGGGCGCGGCTGGAGCGGATCGCCTCGGACATCGGGGCAGAAATCGTCCCCGCGGACGCCTTCCTGGGCGGCGGCTCGGCTCCCGAGTTGCCGGTGCCGGGCGAGGCGCTGTCGCTGCCCGGCGACGACGCCCTTCTGGCCCGCCTGCGCCATGGGAAGCCTCCCGTGGTCGGCTACCTGCGCCAGGGACGGCTGCTGCTCGACCTGCGGACCGTCGATCCCGAGGACGACGCGGCCCTGACCGCCGCCGTCCGCCACGGTCTCTCTTAGAGGTCCCCATGCCCACCGGACGCATCCTGATCGTCGAGGACCGCGACTCCCTGCGCCGCATGCTGGAGCGCGCCC
>JANOCF010001334.1:0-9916 GCA_031412055.1 Holophagales bacterium
TTCGGCGACGTGGCCGTCGCTCCAGGTCAGGCGCATGCGGCCCTCTTCGGGCAGCCGCCGCACCTCGGTAAGAGCTGGTGTCTGCATGAGCCGATCGTACCGGAATCTGGTGGGAAGGGAGCATCTCTGATACAAGGGAGCTATCCCGGTCGAGTGGCGTACCCGGGAGCACCCAAGGAGATGACCACCATGTCGCGCAAAGTCCTCTATCTCACCTTTCTGCTGCTGGTTCCCGCGATGGCGTCGGTAGCCATGGCCCAGACCCATCGCTTCGAGATCACTCCAACCGCGAGCTACCGTTTCAACGGCGAGTTCCAGGCCGACAGCGAGTTCCCGATCGACGACGACCTCGACGTCCGCATCGACGAGGGGCCGGCCTTCGGCGTCATCTTCGACGTGCCGCTCAACCCGAACTGGCAGCTCGAGTTCATCGTCAACCGGCAGGACAGCACCTTCATCGTCGACGAAGGGCTGTTCACTCCCGAGCGGGAGCTGGGCGACGTCGCCATCGACTACTACCACGCCGGGTTCGGCGTCCAGTGGGGCCCGGGACAGGTGAACGGCTTCGTCTCGGCCGGTCTGGGCTTCGCCCGCGTCGATCCCGACTTCCCCGAGCTGGAGACCGAGACGCGCTTCTCGGGCAACCTGGGCGGCGGCGTCAAGATCTTCTTTGCCGAGAACATCGGCATGCGGGTCGAGGGGCGCGGCTACTGGGTCGACCTGGAGAGCGGCTTCGAGGGACGGTACGACCGCTTCGACTCCGAAGAAGGCATGTTCCAGGGCGAGGTCTCGGCCGGTCTGATCATCGCTTTCTAAATCGAGGAAGGGACCCGAATGCCCTCATACCCCTGCTTTTCGCCGACGGTGCAGGACATCGCCGGCAACGTCTACTCGACGCTGGCCCACCGCCTCGCCAGCTATCAAGGCGAGGTCTACCCGCTCCACGTCGGCGACCCCGGGATGGAGCCCGCCGAGGGGTGCCGGATGGAGGACATCCGGGTGGCCGACCATCCCGGCATGCACCGTTACGCCGCGCCACAGGGCATGCCCGCCCTGATCGACGCCATCGTGGAGCAGAGCCGGGAGCGCACCGGCGTGCCCACGGAGCGCGACAACGTGCTGGTGGCCACGGGCGCGACCGGCGGGCTCGGAGCGGTCGCGGGAGCGATCTGCTCGCCGGGCGACGAGGTTCTCCTCCTCGCCCCTCACTGGCCGCTGATCACGGGCATCGTCCGTTCCTTCCATGGCATCCCCGTGGACGTGCCGTTCATCGGCGCCGTGGACTCGCCGGAGACGGCGGTCGACGCGGTCAAGGCGAAGAAGACGGACCGTACCATCGCCCTCTACATCAACACGCCGAACAATCCCGCGGGCCGGACCATCCCCCGGTCCTGGATCGAGGCGCTGGTGCACTGGGCCAAGCGCGAGGACCTCTGGATCATCGCCGACGAGGTCTACGAGGACTACGTCTACGAGGGCGAGCACACCTACATCCGTCCGCTGGCGCCGGAGCGCACCTTCGCGGCGCACTCGTTCTCCAAGGCGTACGGCATGGCGGGCAACCGCTGCGGCCACATCCTCGGCCCGGTCGAGGCGGTGAACGAGCTGCGAAAGATCGGCATGCACAGCTTCTACAGCACCCCGACCGCGGCCCAGATCGCGGCCCTGCGAGTGCTGCGCGGTCCTGGCGATCCTGGCGCGAAGTGGATCGAGAACGCGCGCAAGGTCTACCAGGATGCCGGCAACCGCGCCGCCGCCCGCCTGGGCATCGATCCGCCCCAGGGGAGCACCTTCCTGTTCCTGGACGTCAAGGACCACCTGGACGAGCGCGGGCTGCCCGGGTTCCTGGAGAGATGCGTGGAGCGCGGCCTGTTCGCGGCGCCCGGCCAGAGCTTCGGCCCGTACCCGACGCATCTCCGTGTCTGCTTCACGGCCGCCCCTCCGGACGTGGTCGAGCGCGGGGTCGAAGTGCTCGCCGGGTTGCTGGGGCGCTGAATGGGCTAGGATCGTCTCCGATGCCTGCCATCGACGATCCCCGCCAACTGGGGGAGCTGGAGCTCTTTCAAGGGCTGTCCCCCGAGGACCTCGCGCACCTCAACGGACTCCTGCGCTCCACCTCGGTGCCGACCGGCACCAACTTCATCACGGTCGAGCAGCCGGGCGAGGTGGTCTACGTCATCCTGGAAGGGACGGTGAAGATCTACGTCAGCCACGAGGACGGCCGCGAGGTCATCCTGGCCTTCCTGGGACGGGGAGACACGGTCGGGGAGATGAGCCTGATCGACAGCGCGGGCCGCTCCGCCAACGTGGTGACCACGGAGCGCTCCCGCCTGCTCTGGATGGACCGCAACACGTTCCAGGCCTGCCTGCGCAACCTGAACCCGCTCGCCAACAACCTGGTGAAGCTGCTCGCCAACCGGCTGCGCTTCGCCAACGAGCAGATCCAGGCCCTCTGCACCCTGGACGTGGCCGGCCGGGTGGCCCGGCAGATCCTGGCGCTCGCCGACCGCTACGGCAGCCGCGAGGCGGGAGGCCATGTGACCATCCCGCTGCGGCTGACCCAGAGCGACCTGGGAGAGATCGTGGGAGCGTCGAGGGAGCGCGTCAACCAGGTGATCGTGGAGCTGAAGCAGAAGGGGGCCATCGCCGTGCAGCCCGACCACCGCATCCGGGTGCTCAGCCGCAAGGATCTGGCCCGCTACTGCAAATAACCTTCCTCAGGAAGCCTGCACGCCCGAGGTGGCCTCGGCGTGGAGCTTGGTCACATAGAGCGCGGTCGCCGCGTGGGTGGCGAGCAGGTTGAACATCTCGAAGTCCACCGCCTCGAAGCCGCTCTTCTGGGGTAGCAGGCGGAACATGGCCAGCGCCCCGATCACCTTGTTCTCCAGCTTCAGCGGGATGCAGACCGAGAGGTTGGCCTCCCGCGGCGTGGGATGCAGATCCGTCCCCTTGCCCGGCAGCCAGATCTCGCCCGAGACCGCGGTCTTGCCGATGATCCCCGAACCGACCGGCACCGTGGCGTAGCCGACCGGGTCGATGCCGAAGTAGCCCACCAGCCGCAGCGCCTGGCCGTCCGCCGCCATCTCGTAGATCCCCAGCTCCTCGGAGCCGATCAGGTTGATGACGATCTCCTTGATCGCGGAGACCACCTCGGCCCGGTCGAGGGTGCTGTGGAGCTGGTAGCTGGCCACGTAGAGGTTGGCCAGGTTGTTGTTCTGGCTCTCCACCTCCAGGTACTGGTGGGAGTACTTCTGGTTGGCGGCCTCGATCTCGGCGAGCTGGCGCCGCAGGTCGGACTGCTCGTGGTAGATGCGGTCGAGCTCCTCGCGCAGGGAGAGCATCTTCTCCTGCAGCGACATCTTCTCGCTCAGGAGCCGGCCCTTCTCGCTCTCCATGGCCGCCGTGAGCCGGCGAAGCCGGTCGTTCTCGTTGAGCAGATCCTGGACGTAGCGCCGGGTGTCCTCGCGGACCCGGAAGACGTAGCTGCCCTGCTGCCCTTCGCCATCCTTCTTGATCGTCATGACGGACGCCTCCTCGCTCTCGGAGCCGAGTGGTCTTCAACGTTGCGCGCGAATCGGTGCCGAAAGGCTAGCACTCCGGGGAGGAGTTGTCACGGGGAAAGAAGGGCGAGAGGAGGAAAGGTTTCCCCCTCTCGGGAGCTGCGTCAGGGGACTGCCTTGATCTCGTTGAACGCCGGCGCCTTCTTCTCCCAGAAGAAGGGCTCCCGCTTCCGCGGATGGTTGCCCACCTGGTCGAGGGTGATGCCGTCGTAGACCCGGCCGTTGAGCACCACGAAGCGGATCTTCTCCGCGTTGAGGATGTCCTCCAGCGGGTTGGCGTCGAGGACGACCAGGTCCGCCAGCTTGCCCGGCTCGAGAGAGCCGATGTCCTTGTCGAGCCCGACGTAGTGAGCCGCGTCCAGGGTGCCGGCGCGGAGCGCTTCCAGCGGCGTCATGCCGCCCTGCACGAACATCCGCAGCTCCCAGTGAGCCCCAAGGCCCTCGCGCTGGCCATGGGCGCCGAGCTGGACCGAGACGCCCTTGTCCTGCAGCTCGGCCGCGATGCGGGCGTTGTTGAAATGGCCCCATTCGTCGTCGGGAGCCGTGAACGGCCGGCGGGAGCGCTCGTCCAGGATCTCCCGCGGGACGAACCGCTGCAGCCGCTCGTTGGCCCAGACCTTGTCGTGGGCGTAGAACCAGTTCTCGCCCCAGATGCCGCCATAACCCACGACCAGGGTCGGGGTGTAACCGACCTCGGTCGCGCTCCAGAGCTGGAGCACGTCCTGGTAGATGCGGGCCACCGGGATCGAGTGCTCGATGCCCGTGTGGCCGTCCACGACCATGTTCATGTTGTGCTGGAAGAGCGAGCCGCCCTCGGGCACAACCATCATCCCCAGCTCGCGGGCCGCGGCCAGGATCTGCTGGCGCTGGTCTCGCCGCGGCTGGTTGTAGCTCTTGACGCTGATCGCCCCCACCGCCTTCATGCGGCGGAGATGGCCGCGGGCATCCTCCAGGCTGTCCACCACCGCCGTGATCTGGTTCGTGGCGCCGTAGAGGATGGTGCCGGTCGAGTAGATGCGCGGGGAGGTGATCATGCCGGCGCGCTGCATCTCGGCGGCCGAGAAGGTCGTGCCCGTATCGTTCGAGGGGTCGTGCAGCGTGGTCACCCCGAAGGCCAGGCTGGCGTAGGTGTTCCAGTTGTTCTCCGGGATGATGTCGTCCGTCCCGAAGGCGCCGTGCCAGTGGACGTCGACCAGCCCGGGGATGATCGTCTTGCCGGTCGCGTCGACCACGTGGGCTCCGGCCGGCACCTGCACCTGGCCGCGCGGACCGACCGCGCGGATGCGGTTGCCCTCCACGATCACGGTGCCGTTTTCGATGACCTCCTCACCCTTCATGGTGATGATCCGGCCGCCGACCAGGGCCACGGTGCCCGTGGGCCGGTCGGTCTTGGCCTTGAAGCCGATGTTCACGCCGCTGGCCTGCGGGTCGGGCAGCTTCTCGGGCGCCCCGTCCAGGAAGGTGAACGCGTTCTTGAGGTCCAGGGTGAACAGCTCGGGACCGAGCGACCAGTGGAGCTGCTTGGAGTCCCCGGACCAGTGCAGGTAGGTTCCCGCCTCCCGGGTGACCTTGGTCACCGGGATGGCCGACGCGTCCGGGCCGATCTCGATGGGCTGCCCGCTGTTCGCGAACGGCGCCACGTAGGCGTTGAACCGCTCCACGAAGGCTACCCAGTTGCCGTCGTTGGAGACGCGGAACTCGGCGGCGTTCTCGCTCGTCAGGTGGACCCGCTCGTCATCCCGCCGATTCCCATTGAGGCCGAGGGAAACCAGCTCGGTCTTCTCCCCGGGACGGACGATGTAGAGCCGGTCGTTCCCGGCGCCGAAGTGCGGCAGGAAGCCGTCCTCGGTGACCAGCTCCGGCTTGCCCCCGGATGCCGCGACGCGGTAGATGCCCGTCTCCCGGGACCAGGAAGCCGAGCGCAGGAAGCCGCCCTCGGCCCGGCGGTAGACGATCTGCTTGCCGTCCGGCGAGAAGGCCGGCTCCGCGTAGTGTCCGGGCGCGTCCACCACCACCTTGCCCGCTCCTCCATCCATGGAGACCACCCGGATCGAGCCGAGCTTGTCGTCGTCCCAGGTGGTGTAGACGACCTGGCGGCCGTCGCGGGAGATGGAGGGGAAGAACTCGTAGTGGTCGTCCTGGCGGGTCAGCCGCTTGGGCGTGCCGTCCGGCAGGCTGCGGACATAGAGATGGCCCATGGCGGAGTAGACCACCCGGTCGCCCTTGGGAGTGACCTGGACCCAGCGCAGCATCTTGGCGTCGAAGGTCTCGGGCGCCACCTCCACGGGGAAGCGCACGGCGTCATAGACGCGGCGCGTAGCCTTCACGTGGAAGGGGATGTCGCTCAACTTGCGGCTGCCGGCGCCGACACCGTCGATGCGATGGATCTTGCCGCCGGCCCAGAACACGAGCGACTTGGAGTCCGGGGTCCAGGCGATCGTCGGGTAGACGCCGTGGACGGACCAGGTCTCCTGCATGTCGCGCTCGAGCGCGTCGTGGATCGGCCACTCCTCGCCGGAGCGCAGGTCGTGCACGTGGAGCACGGTCTTGTTGCGCACGCGGCGGACGAAGGCCAGCAGCTTGCCGTCCGGCGACGGGGTCGGCCGGATGGAGCCGCCCGCGCCCGTGATGAAGCGCTGGCTCTTGCCGGTCTGCCGGTCGAGGCGCTGGATGACGAAGATCTCGGTATTCGGGTCCTTGTTGTACTCGAAGACCGGGCCGGGCGTGATGTCCTGGCTGTAGTAGAGGTAGCGCCCGTCGGGGGAGAACGCCGGCTCGCCAGCGTCCTTCTGGTCGTTGGGCTTCTTGGTCATCTGCAGGCCGCCGCCGCCGCTGCGGTGGTAGAGCCACATTTCGCCCGCGCCCAGGGAGCGCTGCGAGGTGAAGTGCTTGCGGGCGACGATGTATTGGCCGTCCGGAGTCCACGCCGGGCTGTTGAGCAGGCGGAAGGTCTCCTTGGTGACCTGCTTCGGGTTCTTGCCGTCGCGGTCGACGATCCAGATGTTGTCGCCGCCGCCCTGGTCGCTGGTAAAGGCGATGTGCTTGCCGTCGGGGCTGTAGCGCGGCTGCATCTGCCAGGCCACGTCGCTGGTCAGGGCGCGGGCTTCGCCGCCGCCGATCGGCATGGCATAGAGGTCGCCCAGGAGGTCGAAGACGATCTCCTTGCCGTCGGGGCTGACGTCGAGGCTCATCCAGGTCCCCTCGGTCACGTCGATCGCGACCTCCTTGGACGGGGAAGAGACCTTGTTGACGTCCCACTTCTCTTCCTTCTTCTCCTTCTCCCCTTCCTTGGTGGCGATCCCGGGGGTCTCGCCGGGAGTCTTTCCTTCCTTGACGCCCTCCTCCTCCTCGGCCTTCTCGCGCTCGCTGGCGTTCTCTTCGGGCTCCTCCTCCCGCTTCTGCTTCTCCTGGAGCTCTTCCTGCTGCTTCTGCTCGTCTTCTCCCTGCTCGGGAGGCGGTGGAGGATCCTGGGCAGCCCGCGGGCTGCCGTGAGGTCCTTCGTGGGGACCCGCTACGGCGGGCAGCAGGGGAACTCCCGCGGCCAGCGCGAGAGCCAGGAGATAGAGAAGGGATCTCTTCATGTCCTTGTCCTTTTCTGTGGTGAAGGAAACGCCGGCAAGCGTCTTCGTCTCAGGTCCAAGGACACTACGGCGGGAGTCGCGCGGGAGTCAAGGAGCGCGCGGGATGCCTGAAAAGACGGCAAGCGTCTTGCACCCTTATTCGTGTGCAGTTTGAGCGGGTCGTACCCTCCCGAGCCGCATCCACACCAAGGAGGCACAGCAATGGCCAAGGACAACAGAGAAGAGATCCGCCCCTACGTCGCAGACATGGCGGCGGTCGAGAAGCACATCCTGGAGGCGCTCGAGCGCCAGCACAAGGATGACACCTTCAAGGACTACCCGAATGCGCTCGGCCTGATCGGACGTCTCGCGGGCGTAATGAAAACCCACGGCGAGGGCCTGGAAGCCCATCTGGGTACCCTGCCCGGAGGCGGCGTAGCCAATACGGTCAAGGAGACGGTGGCAGGCGTGCTGGGCGGTCTGGCCGGCATTTACGACAAGGTCCGCAAGGACAAGGTCAGCCGGGCCCTGCGCGACGACTACACCGCCCTGTCCCTGGCGGTGATCAGCTATACGATGCTGCACTCTACGGCCCTGGGCCTGCACCAGGGCATGACCGCGGACCTCGCCCTGCGGAACCTCAAGGAGCTCACCCCGTTCCTGGTGGAGCTCTCCCAGATCATCCCGCAGGTCGTGCTCAAGGAGCTTTCGCTGGAGGGTTACGACATCGACCACAGCCTCGCGCCGCAGGCCGTTCGGGCCACGCAGGAGGCCTGGAGCTCGGAAAACACGCGGGAAGGCGCTCCGGCCGGCACCGGCCTGGGACGCTCCTTCCCGGGCTGATCACTCACTCCACGTCTAAGAAGGTAGGGGCGCGGCATGCTGCGCCCCTACCATTTGCAGGGCCTCGCGGGAGGCTTCCAGCAGAGACTTCGCGGAGATCGGACCGCCCACGGCGGCACGCATCCAGGCGTCCGGAGTCACGCTGCCCAGGCGCGCCATGCGCTCGATCTCGGCACCGAAATCCCCCTGCTCCAGCCGGTCGGACACCTGGAACGCGATGATGTGGCCGATCGGATAGTCCGGCAAATAAAGTCCGTAGACGATCATGTGGGAGTAGATGGCGAGGATGTCCGAGTCCCGCACCCCGAAGACCGGGGCGTACCAGCGGTTCCAGACGTCCCGGGCGATGTCCAGGATCGCCTCCCGCAGCTCGGCCGGGGTCGCGTCCGGATGCTCCTGCATCCAGCGCCAGACCCGCATGTCGACCAGCGACACGCCGCCGATCTCATAGGTGTTCCAGAGCGTGGCCAGAGCCTGGTCCCGGCGCGTCTCCGCGCCCGGCTTCTGCAGCCCGAGCAGCTCCAGGTCCCGGTGCTGGAAGGTGAAGGCGAACGCTTCGGTGATGGCGGTGTTCGGCACGCCGGAGAGCGACCAGTGGTCGATCCCGTTGAGGGAAAAGACCTGCTCCACGTTGTGCCCCAGCTCGTGCATGGCGACGTTGAACCCCTGGTAGTCCATGCCTCCCCGGGGCACGCGGGTGCGCAGATGGGCCTTGTCTTCCCGGCGCACGGCGCCCATGGCGTGGCCGGCTCCGCGTGCCGGATCCACCACGATGCGGTCCGCCAGCCAGCCAGCCCTCTCCGGCGCGAACCCCAGCCGCTCGAGCACCCGGGGCAGCTCGGCCTGAAACGCCTCGACCGACGCGTACCTGGACTTGACCACCCGGTCGAGCTCCTCCTCGCTGTACTGGCCCCGCGACTTGAACCCCGCGTACCAGATGTCGAACGGCTCGAGCTTGCGGCCGAGGCGCGCCTCGATCGTCCGCGCCAGCTCCCCGACCTCCGGCGACTCCAGGACGGAGACGAGAAGGGCCTCGACCTCCTTCTCCGGAATCTGCCGCTCCAGGTTGAAGCGCCGGTCCACGAACGTCTTCTCGACCGGGCTGAAGGGGTCGCCCTTGCGCACCGCGTGGAAGACGGCGAGCAGGCGGGCGTAGCGGGTGTCGGGCTCACGGTCCTCGGTGGACGAGGTTTCGCCGTCCAGCGGCCTTACCGTGTTGCTCACCGGCTCCCAGAGGAGACCGGGATTGTCGATCACCGCGGCCGGGATCTCCTGGCGGACGATCCGCTCCATGACCCGGAGAATGACCCGCTGGCGGGCGAGGCCGGCCGGTGTGGGGTCGGCGTAGTGCGCGGCGAGCTCGTCGCGCAGCCCCCAGTGGCTGATGAGCCGCAGGTTCTCCTGAAACAGGCGCTCGCCTTCCGGCGTGATCAGCCGGTCCATGCGGATGTTGTAGCTTGAGATGTACCGGTCCGCGGCCATCACGGCTTCCGTGGCGCCCTGCTGCACCGAGGCCGGCACGCGCATCACGAAGCGGTCCATCATCCGCGACCGCGCCCAGGTCTCGCGGTCCCACTCCGGCCCCTGCTCCAGGCGCTCCTTCAGGGTATGGACCGGGAAGTTGAGCAGGGCGAGGAACGCCAGCTTCGTCCGGAACAGGTCCTCGTTGACGTGCGCCGAGAGGTCCAGGTTGGCGAGGAGCTGGTCGGCGCTGGAGATCTCGCCCGTATCGACGTCGAGCGGGAAGGTCAGCTCGCGGCGGATCTCGTGCAGGTGGCCGTCCATCTGCTCGAACACGTGCTCCAGGCGGGCGAAGGTCGCGGCCACGGCCGCCGGGTCGGCGAGAAAGCTCTCCTCGCAGAAGTCCGCGAGCGCCTGCTCGTCGCCGTCCTCCTGCCACCAGCGCTGGGTCACCTGCTCGACGCCGCGCCGGATGCGCTCGGCGTGCTGAGG